>DASSGE010000700.1:0-3728 GCA_035693605.1 Binatia bacterium | reverse complement strand
CACGATTTGACCTTTAAAGGCGATAAGCCGCTGAACACCCATGGCGGTCAGCTCTCCTATGGCCAGGCGTCAACCGCGGGTGGCTGTGCCCAGGTCACCGAGGCGGTGCGCCAGATCCGTCGCGACGCCGGCGAGCACCAGGTACCGGGTCCCACCGATTTGATCTACGTGACAGGCTCCGGCGGCACCTTCTCCCAGCAGTCGGCGCTGCTGCTAGCGAGCGACGCGGCACTGTAGGTCCCGAATCCCTGTCATGCCGAGCCCGCGGGCAAATCATCCGTAATCCGAAAAGCCCCAAACACGAAGGAGTCCCCGAGATGGCCACTACGAGCGAATACAAGAAGCCTCTTCCTACCCCATCCCACGTCAGCCGGCCATTCTGGGATGCTGCGAAGGAACATCGCCTCACCTACCAACGCTGCAGCGCATGCGGAACCCGGGTTTTCTACCCGCGCGACGTCTGCCCTGGGCCCGAGTGTTTCGGTGTCGGGACGCTGGAGTGGGTCGAGTCTAGCGGCAAGGGTTGGGTCTACGCTTCCTCGATCTCTTACCAGCCGGCCCACCCGGCGTTCGCTGACGACGTGCCCTACGTGCTCGCCATCATCGAGCTGGACGAGGGCGTGCGCATGCACAGCAATGTGGTCGGGATCGATCCGAAAGAAGTGACGATCGGCATGCGCGTCGAAGTTGCCTGGGACGACGTCACGCCCGAGTTCAGCCTACCGAAGTTCCGCCCAATCCAGAAGTAATCGCCCTTAAAAGGTCATGTCTTGGGGTCAAGTCGAGCTAGCTCCAAGACTTCCATGATCTGGCTGTTCCACTTGATCCAGCCGAACAGTCGAACTCTGGCGCCCGCCGCCGGTAAGCCAATGCTTCGTGGTTGGCTGAAACGACACCACAGCTCTCGTTGTTCTTCCAACCCGACGCAAAAAAATCCGGTGTCAGGATAAATTTCCTTTAGTTCGCCCTCATAAGAGACCGCCAGGCCGAATCGGCGCCAGAGCAATTTGACATAGAGGTCCGGCGCGTTATCGGCCGCCACCGCAGCGCCGCCGGCCGCATCTGTGTCGGTGGCCAACCAATAGCCTTGAATGCGATCGACTATGACCAAGGTCTCCCGCGGCAGGCCGGCGCCGTTGTACACTGATGCACCGGCAAAATTCAATTTTTTGAGATAGGCGACATCGTCGATCTTTTCGACGACCAGATCGAGGTTGCCCCGTCCGCGCCGTCCGGCCAGGAGGCGCAATCCGTCGAGCAGGTGTTCCGGCAATGGCGTATTGAAATAAGCGATCGCATGGTCGGCCGATTCCAATCTGGCAACGAGGTCGCTTAGCGATATTCGCGGATTCATCTTGGTTCGGGCCAATATTGCAGGTGTAGCGGTCGGTTGCACCACCGGTGAAGGAATTCAAGCTGAACGAAGATAGTCTAGAGGTGAAAGTCGGATTCCTAGCTCATGGACCCTACTCATTGCTGCGCCGCCCTTTAAGTCTCGCTAGTCTCGTTAGTTGTTATCAATTTCAGCGCGTGTTTGACACACGGCACTGTGATTGATATTGAGCGGGTCGAAAAAAAACACGGATCCAGACGAAACAGATCGAGGGCAAAACAATGGACAAGCGCACGAGGCTCCGCCGCGTATTTATCGTCATAACCGTACTTATCGTATTCTCGATCGGAGTTGTTGCCGCCCACCAGTATATTTCTGCCACCAATGCGGCGACTAGGTCGGAGGCGGTTTTGAAAACGCAAAACCTACTCGTCGAACATTACGGAGTTGGCGTAACTCCCGCCGTCTATCTGGTGAACTTTTTGCTCTTGTACATCGCAAATCCCGACGAGGCCGCCAATATGCCGGCATACAGGGCGGCCGTTCCTCAAGAACTTTACGATTGTCTTCAGCTCAATCCCGAAGGATGCAACTACGATGACTTTGAGAAGTTGTTCGAGAATCCGAATGTCGACGGGGGCGCGTCTATTTTACCAAGCCAATGCCGCGCGGAACCTAAATGGGAGGCGCTGACCCCGACCATAGCCAAACGTCCGGAGCAGATTAACCAGCCGCTGGGAAAAAAACGCGCCGACTCGATCGCTAAACGGTTGGGCATCGACGAAAGCATGATCCTCACCGACGACGAATATCAGTGCACGATCGGGTCGGCCTCCACCAGAACGACAGACCAGGAGACGATCTATCAATGCATCACTAACCTCACCAACTCGAACGGAAACACGGACATTCCCCTTTCGAGTTACGGGCTGGCCATCGCCGACGCGATCACACCCAACGGGGCCGTTCAAAACGTTCAAAGCCTGTGCGCGCCCAAGGCGCCCTGTCTCGTCTTCAATGATCTCTTCGCGGGGCCGTTGGAAAAAATCGCCTACCAGTGTGGATGGGCGAAAAAGCTGGAAAAGATGGTACGGGCAACGCCGTTTTTCCGTTTCGCCGCGCGTGGTCATCAGTGCCAGGTATTGGGCGGCGTGTTGACGGAAGGCGCGTGCGTCGTCGAAACCGTGGCTGCGCGGCCCGTAAAAAAATAGCTTCGGACCGGGTCGTTTCGACGTTTCGAGAATTCTCGAAATGTAGGCGTCGGCGATTTTCGTGCAAATTGGAACCGCTGCTTGAGTCTTGGGGTCAGGCCTGAGTATTGACTATTTACCCAGTTCGCTAGCCAACTTCTCTTCGGTTTTTTTATCCCGATGTCCCTGGTACCAACTGTACAAACGACTAATCATCGATGCATCTCGATGCAGCCGCCGCCCCAACTCCCTGGTCGTGAGCCCGCTCCACTCCCGTGCCAGATAAACCAGCTGCGCTCTGGCCGCCACCCACTGCCGCTGCCGTCCCGCCTGCAGCAACGCTTTACTGTCCACCTTACGCACTGCGCAGACCGCTTCTAACAGCCGGACAAAACTCGCCCTCTTCTCTTTTATCTCGATCTCCTTCGCTTCGGTGCGCTGGGCTACCTCTCGGACAAAACTATCCTCGCCGAGAAAGCGTTGGTCGACGATCTGGTAGTACTTCTCGTCATGCCCCTGCTTCTTCCCCTCTGCGATGAATCTCTGGTACCCAAGCCGGGCCTTCCCAACTTGGCTGCCGAATTGGCTGAGGACCTCCTGCGTATCGACTTTGACCGGACCCACCCTACCCAGGTATGTGCCTGCACTGCTCCATCGGTAGCGCCATGGATCGAAGGGCACTTTCATTCGTCCGGGATTGAGATGGATATAGCGCACCAGTTCAAGCAAATACGCATCTCGATCGCACAGTATTGCTTTGTAGCGGCCTTGAAACAGGTGGCCGACCTTGCGATGGCGCCGGTTGTATTTTTGGGTGTAGCTGAACTGGATCCCTTGCATGATCTTGGAAAGCGGCACGCTTTTGGTTTCGAGCAGCAGATGGACGTGGTTGGACATCAAGACGTAAGCATAGAGCCGAAACCCGTAGCGCTGGCGATAATGCTCCAGGCGTTCCAGGTAAGTAATGCGGTCCTGGTCATCATGAAAAGTTCGCTGCTGTTGATTGCCACGGACAATCACATGGTAGAACGCGCCGTCAAACTCGACTCTGGGCTTGCGTGCCATGGCGCGAAAACTAGCAGTAGGGAAGTCATTAAGTCAATACTCAGGCCTGACCCCATCACTTGTGCCCTGACCCCATCACTTGTGCCGAGGAACAATTGCACTGGCGTAGTTACAATATTCCTCCCGCTGGCACTCCGAGT
>DASSGE010000699.1:0-8558 GCA_035693605.1 Binatia bacterium | reverse complement strand
TAGCGCGATTTGCTGACAGTAGAAGCGGTGCGGCCGAACCCTCAACTCAGTCATTAATCAAGTAGTCTAATTTCTGACCCCAAATATTCGTGAGTAAAAAATCTCTCACTATTCACTTGGTAATAAAATCCGTCACCAGCTTCGCCGTCTCCGCCGCCTTCTCCACATGCGTGCTATGTCCGGCGCCGGCGATCACTTTCAATTCACCGCTGTTAGGAATTAACTTTGCGTAAGTCTCACCGTGGGAGCGGGGAACGAAGCCGTCTTTTTCACCCCAAATGACCAGCGTCGGCGACGTGATTCTGTGCAGGCGGTTTCTCAGCGGGCGATTATAAAAATACGGCGGCTTGAAGCCGATGCGCGAGCTGAGGCGGAGCATTTGATAGCGGCGCACTTCGTCTTCGATCTCGCCTTTGCCGTCGGGGAACATTTCTAGCGCATTCGCTTGATTCGCATTGGCGAAGAGCATTTCGCGCAATGTGGCGTAGCTCTCGCCTAGCTCGGGTTGGGCGTTCATGAAGATGTCACCGATCAGCGCGCCTTCGACGAACAGGCCCGAGGCGCCGATCAAGACCAGCTTGCGGATTTTTTCCGGGTGCCGCGCGGCGAGTTCGGCGGCGATCCATCCGCCGAGGCAGTGGCCGACGAGGTCGAACTTGTCGAGCTTTAAGGCGTCGATGACTTCGAGATAGTGAAACACCACGTCTTCGATTATATCGATGTCTTTGTTTTCATCGCTCTGGGCGCAGCCCGGATGTGCCGGGGCGATGACGCGGGCGTTCTTCGCCAGCTGTTCGTGAAACGGCAGCCAGCCCTCTTTGACAGAGTGGACGTCGGCAAAGCCGTGCAGGTAAAGCAGCGGCGCGCCGCCGCCGTTTTCCAGGAGCCAAACTTTTCTGCCGTTAACGTCCAAGATCCGACCGCTCATTACTGCACCGCCTGTGCCGATTGCTCGATGTTGATGCCGGGAAATTCTTTGCTGAACTGTTTCTCCGAGTCGTGGCGCAGAGCCGGTGCGACTTTTTCGGCGAACAGTTTCATGTTCTTTCGTGCCAGATGATCGGGCATGTTGCCGAATTGAAACTGAATCAACAGATTGCCGACCTTGGCTCTTTCGATCAATGCGCGAATACGGTTGGTGACGGTTTCCGGGCTGCCGACGATGATCGATTGCGAGGCTTCGAGCTCTTCCCAGTTCTCGACGTCGCCCAGCAGTTTGCGCCCGGGCTTATAGCCTTTCATGTATTCGCGCCAGGCGGCGGCGGGAATATACGGTACGCCGGGGCCGTAGGTAAGCTGGCGGCCTTCCTTGCGTAGATGGCCTTTCAGACAGTTCTTCAAGAAATACCAGACGCCTTCCTCGCATTCTTCGCGTGCCTGCTGATCGGTGTCGGCGACATACACCGACATTAGTATGCCAAAACGGAACGGATGATACTTATCGCCGTGATCTTCCAAGACCTTGGCGAACTCTTGCTGGGCGCGATGGGTCTCGCCGCCATGGCTGCGCGACGAGAGAAAATAACAGTAGCCGCGCTTGGCGACTTCGATCATGGTCGACGGGCTGCGCGAGCCGGGGATCCAGACCGGCGGAAAGGGCTTTTGCAAAGGCTTGGGCCAGAGATTGACATAGCGCAGCGGGAAGTAACGTCCTTCATGTGTGAATGGACCGTCGTCGGTCCAGGAGCGAACGATCAGATCGGCGGCCTCCCAGAATTTCTCCCGGGTGTTGGCCGACGGCACGTCATAGTTGAACGTCTCCGGTCCGCCGCCCGGGGCGAAGCCCGCAATCAAGCGGCCATTGCTCATCTGATCGAGCATCGCATACTCCTCGGCGACGCGCATGGGATTCATATGCAGCGGCAAGAGGTTGCCCAGGACGACGATCTTGCCATGCGAGGTGCACTGAGTGAGCGCCGAGGCGATGATGTTGGGCGAGGGCATCAGGCCATAGATATTTTGATGGTGCTCGTTCAGCACCATGCCGTCGAAGCCAAGCTTGTCGGCCAGCGCCAGCTGATCGATATATTCTTGATAGAGGCCGCGCGCCTGCTTGTTGTCCCATAACTTGTTGGGCACGGTGACCCAACCGCTGTGTCCCGACTTGTCGAAATCTTTGTCGAGATAGGGATAAGCCATGAAATGCCAGCAGAACAATTGGACGGGTTGCATCGTTCACCTCGCGGACGCGGTTGTTTTTCGCGGCAAAAATTTTCTCGACTATAGCGATATCTATCGGCGCAGCGCAAATGAAAAACTGCCGCGATTTGTTTTTCAGATCGGCGTTAAAACATATTGGCTCGCAAATAAGCTGGACCACGTGTAGAATCCCCGCGGTCAGGAGCGATTGTGAAACTATTGTACCGACTCACGCGGTCACCTCAGTACTGTTCGGTGTTCACTGCGATCAGCAGGCTGCCGACTTATTTCATGAATATACTGGCCGGAACTCTAATAACGAGATTCAAAGTCTTATTACTGCTGTTGGTTCTGATTGGCTGCTCGGGTCGCGAGGCGGACTATTCCCGGTCGCTGGCGGTAAGGATTGCTGCTGACATGGTCTTGCGTGGCGGCAAGATTATCACCGTCGATAACGCCTTCTCGATCAAAGAAGCCGTGGCAATATGGGACGGCCGTTTCGTCGCTGTCGGCAGCAATGGCCAGATTCGCGACTACATCGGCGCGCACACGCGAGTCATCGAGCTTGATGGACGAACCGTGATTCCAGGGCTGATCGATTCGCATATCCACGCGACGGTCGCCGGGCAGAGTTGGGATGCGGAGCTGCACTGGGAACAGCACCGCACTCTTGCCGATGGACTGCGGCAAATCGCGGCGGCCGTGAAAAGCAAAACGCCGGGGAGTTGGATCGTGGTCGGCGGCGGATGGGTGCCGACGCAGTTCGTCGAAAAACGTTTTCCGACGCGCGCCGAGCTCGATGCCATCGCGCCGAACCATCCCGTATACGTTCAATACCTTCGCCAGGGCGCATTGCTCAATAGCGCCGCGCTGACTGCTCTCGATATCACCGCGCAAACGGCTGATCCGGCCGGCGGCCGGATCGAAAAAAGCCCAGCCGCCGGCACCCTTACCGGGTGGGTACAGGGTGTGGCGGCGTGGCAGTCCGCTTATAATAAGATCGGTCATTACTCGTTTGCCGACGCGCGTCAGAGCTTGCGCAACTGCTTCCGCGAGCTGAACCGTCTCGGGATAACGTCGGTAGCCGACCTGCAAACCGGCGCGGTCAATTTTACCCACCGGCGTCTGCTTGCCGACATGGCGCGCACCGGCGAGCTGAGTGTGCGTCTCAATTATTATATTGCGCCGAACGAGCCCGGCGATGAGCTCGAGCAGTTGAAATTAGCGGCGGAAGAGACCAGGAAACTTGGTCAGAATGATCTGTTTCGCTTCGCCGGTTTCGGCGAGACATTGGTGCGCGGCCTCGGTGACGGCGACGTGCTATCGAATCCGCAAGGCGTGCAGATCTCCGCTCAAGCCAAAGAAAAGTTTCGCGCGATGCTGAGCTATTTCGCCGAGACGGGCCATAGTTTTCAGTTGCACACGACTCAAGACCAAACAGCGCGCCAGTTACTGGACGTGATCGAGCAGGTGCACGCGACCACGCCTTTATCGCGTCAACGCATCATCTTTGCTCATCTCGAAGATGCCACCGCGGAAACAATTGCGCGAATCAAAAATCTCGGCGGCGGCATCGCTGTGCAGGACCGACTGGTACTCACCGCCGAACGAAATGTCGAGTTGTGGGGCGAAACGAGAGCGCGCCGGGCGCCGCCGTTGCGCACCATGCTCGATAGCGGCGTTCCCGTCGGCGCCGGCACGGATGCATTTCGTTCGGCGAATTATTCGCCGATGCTGTCGTTGTGGTGGTTGATCTCGGGCAAGACGGTGGCGGGATTGGCGATTCGCGAGGCCAGCCAGAATGTTACCCGTGCCGAAGCGTTGCGCATGTACACCACCGGTAGCGCATGGATGACCGGCGACGAAACGCGCAAAGGCTCCATCGAGGTCGGCAAGTTCGCCGACCTGGCGGTGCTCAACGCTGATTACCTGACCGTGCCGGAGGATCAGGTACGAAATCTAGAAGCGTTGCTGACAATGGTCGGGGGGCGAATCGTTTATGCGGCGGGCCCCTACGCGGCATCGGAATCCGGCGCGCCGACGGAGTCCGCACCGGGACGACCGACCGGCCGAACAGGGAGGGGCTTGAAAGGATTGCCGTGAATTGGCTAATGCGAGCTTGCCAATCGCTGTTCGGAATTGACCTAGGCTTTCGGCACGGAATAAATCGCGAAATAATTTGCAACAGCATTGAGGGAGGTCCCATGACGTGGGTTCGTTCTTTGAGTGTGATGCACCTGTTGGCGTTAGCGTTAGTTGTGAACCGACCACTGTTGGCGGCAGAGCGGTTCTACATCAGCATTCCGGGGCCGACTCTGAGTTACGTGCCCCTCTATTATGGTCAGGAACGCGGCTTCTTCACCCAGGAAGGTTTGGATCTGCAAGTTCTGGTGGTGCGCGGCATCGTCGGTGTCAGTAGTCTGATGTCGGGCGAGATCGATGTCACGTGTCACGCCGGCAGTGGCTTTTCGGCGGCTCTGCGCGGGGTGCCGATCAAAGTCATCTCGGTGACGCGTGACCGGCCAATCCATGAACTGATCGTTGCCCCGACGGCGAACTCTGCCGCTGAACTTAAAGGCAAAGCCATCGCAGTTGGATCTCTGGATGGTACGGCGGCAGTGATGACGCGGCGCATCCTCCAAGCCAAAGGGCTCGATGCCGCCAAGGATGTTTCGCTACTGAGCATGGATACGCCGGCGCGTTTGCAATCGTTGTTTTCCGGCCGAGTCGCCGGCGCGATGATGACGCCGCCGTCGATCTACCTCGCTGAAGAAAAGGGCTACAAAGTTTTTGGCCGCGGCCGGGATTATATGCGTTATTTGCAAACCGGCGTGGTCTCGACCGACAGTCAGATCAAACAGCAACGCGACAAATTGGTGCGGTTTCTGAGGGCCTGGAATCGCGGCTTGAAAGCCTACCAGGAAAGCCCGGAGATCATGGTGCCGTATATTCAGAAGCGATTAGGGATTAAAGACGCGCAATTGGCGCGCCGCATGTACGACGACGACGCGCCGTTTGTTCTAAACGGCGGCCGGCTGAGTGCCGATGCGGCCAAAGAGATCGTCGAAGTCGGCCGTGAAGCCTTGCGCATCAAAGAGTTGGTGGCACCGGAAAAGATCTTTGATTTTTCGCTGGCGCAGGAGGCGATGCGTTAGGCGGCTAATCTTTCGCTTCGGGTTTTTCGAGTGTAAACGCATTGTTGTCGTCGCTTCAACGCCGCACGCAAAAAGCTGTAATTGGACTTTTTATTGAGCGGCCGCGTGTGAATAAATAAGGAGCGCGACTGTCAGGTGAATCAAATTAGGGTGTTTTATCATGTCGTTATCCGTGAACGTCGGCTCGAGCGAACCCACGGCGTGCTTGCAAAGCCGATTTGAAACTCGTACTTCTTCAGAACCGAGCGTTGGAGAGATGCATGAGCTATAAAGACGTACGCGAGTGGATTCAAAAAGTTCAGGAGATGGATGAGCTCAAAGTTGTCGAGGGCGCCGACTGGAATCTGGAAATCGGCGCGTTATCGGTCCTTGCCTCCAAGCACAAAGAAAACAGTCCGGCGCTGCTGTTCGACAAGATCAAAGATTACCCCGCCGGCTATCGCATTCTGGTTGGTTTCTTCGAAAGTCTGAAGCGTTCGGCGTTGACGACGAACCTGCCGCTCGACATCAGCCGAGACGACTTCATCCAGGCATGGCGCGAGCGCTTGGCTAAACCGGCATCGATCCCGCCGGTGACCGTTTCGAGCGGGCCCATTTTGGAAAATGTTTGTAGTGGCGACGACGTCGACCTATTCAAATTTCCCGTGCCGTTTTGGCACGAGCGCGACGGCGGGCGTTATATCGGCACCGGCCATATCGTCATTACCCGCGATCCCGACGACGGCTGGGTAAACGTCGGCTGCTATCGCGTGATGGTGCATGATCGCAATACGCTGGGCATGAATATTTCTCCCGGCAAGCATGGCCGCATGCACCGCCAGAAATATTTCGATCGCGGTAAGCCCTGCCCGGTGGTGTGCTGCTTCGGAGTCGACCCGCTCCTGCACATGTTTGCTACCCGTCCGGAGCCTTACGGCCGCAGCGAATTCGATGCGGTGGGCGGCATCAAGGGCGAGGCCATGGAAGTGATTACCGGCGCAACCACCGGTTTGCCCATTCCGGCGTATGCGGAAATCGCCATTGAAGGCGAGTTTCTCCCGGATCAAGGCAAAGAAGAGGGCCCGTTCAGCGAGTGGACCGGCTATTATGCCAGCGGCGAGAAATTAGAACCGTTGATCAAAGTCCATCGCCTGTACCATCGCAACGACCCGATCATAACCGCCTCACCGGAATACCGTCCGACGGCTCGGGCGGAGCATTGTTATGAACTCTTGCGCGCTGCGTATATCCGCGATCAAGTGGAAAAAGCCGGCGTGCCGGATGTCACCGCGGTTGCCAGCTACTTTCGCAGGTTTTTAACTGTCCTGGCGATCAAGCAGCGCTATCCCGGCCATGCGCGTCAAACCGGATTGATCGCCAGCCAATGCCAGGGTGCGGCCTATCTCGGTCGCTACATCGTCGTGGTCGACGACGATATCGATGCCTACGATATCAACGATGTGCTGTGGGCGATGTGCAGCCGTGCCGATCCGGCGGACTCCGCCGAGATCATCCGGCGTTGCTGGAGCGGGCCGCTCGATCCGATCATTCCCAAGGAGCGAAAGGGATTCAGCTCGCGCATGATCATCGACGCTTGCCGGCCGTTTGAATGGCGCGATAACTTCCCGCCGGCGGCGCATATCAGCGCCGAACGCCAGCAGGCGGTGATGGCGAAGTGGAAGAACGAGTTATTCAGCTAAAGGTTTGACATGGATTCAACTAGCGCGGCGTCTAAACGCTTGGGAGTGCGTTGATTATGAGCAAGTTATTGAGACTGTTGTCGGTAGCGTTTTTGTCGATCTTTCTAAGCGGTGTGGGCGTCGCCGCTGACACACCGCCCAGCAAAGAACCGCCAAAAGGTGGTCTACAAAAGCCCCCGCCTCCGAAGAAGACCACCAAATCGAAAAAACCGAAGGTGCAAAAGTTTGTCGGCAATGTTTCATCGGTCGACATCAAGTCGGGCGCGGTGTCGGTCAAAGGAACGGCCGGCGAGAAAAATTTTATCGCCCAGGATGCCGCCAAAGACGCCTTGGAGCGGCTCACGATCGGGGATCGCGTACGGGTACAGTATACCGAGAAGGACGGGAAACTGACGACTGCTTCGGTACGTCGCGTGAAACTGCCGCAGACCAAACCCAAGCCAACCGATGAAACATCAAAGAGCAAATCCAAGAAAGCGCCGGATCAACAGGCACAAACCAAAGACGCGGTGAAGTAAATTTATCTGTTCGATTTTCCGCTAAACCATTCTCGAGCTAACTATTTTCTCGAAGCACTGTCCCCGCCGACCCGGCATCCCAAGGAATACGCGATGCCCTGCGGTCTTGACCGCCAATTTACCTAAAAAAAGAGGCCGGATTCTCTCGAACCCGGCCTCCTGCCACTGAACGTGACGGGGGCTCAGTGGCGCCGCTGGTCCCGTGGGAGCTTGCTGAAGGAGACAGCGCGGGACGCGGCAGGTCAATTAAAATTTGAGCTTCTAGTTGCTTGAGACCATTTATCTCGTTGCATTCGGCGCTGTAGGTAAGTGTCCTTAGGCCAGTTCCAATTGCGGCCCGGTAACTCTTCGCCACAATAGGCGGCGCCGTTCACTTTGCTTTGTAAGAATACCAACTGCCAGTAGCTCGGTTTATTTAGATCTGTTTCCATCACTTTCATTTTTTCGTCCTCCTCTTTCTCCTTAATAATTAATCTTGTAACTTTTTCGCTCCATACTTGCTTTGTCGTCGATGCGCCGTCCGTAATGGGGGGAGTGCAGGAGCTGTGCCGAAATTGGAAAATACCCTGGACGCATCCGCTGTCCTGAATATTCTTAAATTAAGACTCCGAAGACGAGGCGGCACCGACCGGAGAAACTCTTCGAGTTTTTGAATCGGTCAGAACTGCCGGGCGCAGCCTCTAAAACAGCCCCGGTAATAAATCCAGGAAAAGAAAAACTACCGTTCCGTCAATAGTTTAGAATCGACATCTCAACCCATCGAGGCGAAGTTAGGGGAGGCGCCGGTCTAGCTGGGCGGGCGGTCAGTGGCATTCTGGATAATCTGGGTACAGTTAACTTTGGGTTAAATCCATCGACCGGCCGTCTAGACTTTGAAGGTTTCCAGGGTTGTGCGCGGGAATAGTTCATCGACACTCAAATGCCGATCGCAGAGGCCCTGTTCGGCGCTGTAGCGGAGAAAAATTCCAAGGATCTTGCGATTGGCTTCGACACCGTAGGGCCAGAAGTCCTGTCCCATGAGCTGGCGTACATCTGCGGCGTGATTGGCGGCCCACGGGATCACCGAG
>DASSGE010000698.1:0-2148 GCA_035693605.1 Binatia bacterium | reverse complement strand
AAAGGAAGAACGTCTCGCCAGCGTCGTGCGCGATGCCGTGAAGACGTTGTGCGCCGGTGACCACGGCCAGGCGTTCAAGCGGCGCATGGAGGATATGGCGATCTATTTTGCCGAGACCAACCGCATTGAGCAGGCAAAACTCTCCCTCGCGGTGGCGCAACAAGTCGCCGAAGGCGATCCAGGGCCGCTCGATGTTTCGTTTCTTACGGGCCTGATACAAAAGAGTTTTGTCTTTTTCATGTCTCAGCTCAAAGCCCAACAGGAAGCGCAGCAGAAGGAACAGCAGTCGTCGCTGATCGTTAAACCGTGAATTCATTCTTCGCACCTCAGCAAGCGGGACGCGGCATGCCTTCGTTGATTTTTGGCGATGGACAATCGTTGACATTACTGCCCGCTTCGCTATAAGGCTCTCGGGCGAGCAATGATCGTTCGATTGCGCGGCCTTCTTAGCTTGTATGATCTATCGTCAAATCAAGCGCTGGACGACCAAGGACCCAGCGAGGATTATCATCGTCGGCGAACGCCGAACGTTAACTTACCGACAGTTGTTAGAAGAAGTTGACGCCTGCGCGGCATATTTTCAATCTCTCGACATCAAAGCTCAAACGCCGGTACTGATCGGTATCCCGCCTGCTCCAGAATTCTACGTCGCGTTCTTCGCAGCCTGCGCCGTCGGTGCGACCGCGATTCCGCTATTGCCGTCGACGTCCGGGATGGCAGCCCCCGTGCGCGATTGTAAGCCGGAGGTGGCGGTCGGTAGTCGCGCTTTTCTCAATGCAGTCAGATCGCAGTTGTCCGGCCGGAGTCACGAATTGCTCTGGGACGCGAAGAACGGCTTGCACCTGCCGAAGAACCTCCAAGGTTTCAAAAAATCTGGGCTTGTTCGCGAGGAGAAAGTTCTCGCCTTGCCGAGTTCCGGCAGTACCGGCGAGCCGATGCTGCGATATCGAACCGCCGAGATTGTCGTTAAAAGGGCGCAACTGAGAGCCGAACTAACGGCGATCACGGGCGACGACGTCCTGCTGACAACTCGTCCGATCAATAGCGGTGCGGGTTTTAGTTTTCATGTCACTTTACCCGTGCTGGCCGGTTGTAAAGTTGTCGTGCACGAGAAATTCCAAAGGTTTAAGGCAGCCGAGGCCATCGCCAAAGAACGGGTGACCGTGCTAAACAGCGTTCCCTTGGTTTTTGAGCTGTTGGCCTCGATTCCCTCCTCCTATCCAGTTGACTTTTCGTCGCTGCGCTTGTGCATGTCGGGGGGGGCGCCGTTGTCTCGTTATGTCCGCGAAAAGTTTTATCAACGTTATGGAATTTATTTACGGCAGCGTTATGGCGGTCGCCACTTCAGTCCCGCTTGCGCTTGGAACTATTCGGACGTTCCCGACGCCGTTGGGCAGAAATCCGGCCCTTTCCCCTTGACCATTCTTAACGAGGATGGTCGAGAAGTCGGGCCGGATCAGATTGGCGAAGTCGCGTTCGATTACTCGAAAATGGCGCCGATATGGAAGAAAGCCTTGAAGGATAATCCAAACCGGTTCGGCAAGTTCCTTCATACCGGTGATTTGGGCCGCGTAGATATGACGGGCAATGTTTTCATCGTCGGGCGCAAGAGCAGGTTTATCAAGGTCGCGTCAAATCGCGTGGAGCCGGCGGAGGTCGAGAATGTTCTACGTTCCCATCCGATGATCCGCGATGCAGTGGTGTTTGCTCTGAACGCTGGTACAGCGAATGAGGCGGTCGGAGCGATCGTCGCGGCTTCGGCCAAACTGACGCTGAGCGGTGTCCTAGGTTACTGCGCCGAACGGTTAGAGCCCTACAAATGTCCGCGCCGGATTGAGTTCCGCCGCAGCTTGCCGCACAACGCGCATGGCAAAGTCATTCGCCACATCTTCGACAAGGCGCGTGAGCAAGGCCCCATCTAGCCCGATGGCGGGCCGATTGGGATCGCTATGACCAGAGTTCCGCTGATGAGGCTATGCCACCGGATGCCGTTATTGATGCCGATTGGCCGAGCCATCCCGGTGGGCTGGTATTACCGCTGGATCGGGTTGGTAGCACCCGTTATCGGTTGCTTTTCGCGCCACGCCAAGGAACAGCAACGCTATATTCGACTCGCATTGGCGAAGACTCACAGCGCCGAAAAGCAAT
>DASSGE010000697.1:0-8755 GCA_035693605.1 Binatia bacterium | reverse complement strand
ATTCTTAGCATCTTCAGCTGCTATAGCTCTTGTGGCTTCCTGTTCCATCAATCCCCATCGAATGGACATGAGCCAAGCGGTTCAGAGTGCGAAGACGCCGGGCGCTCACGAAGCCTTGGCAATCCATTCTGAAGAAGCGGCCAAACAAATGCAGGCAAAAGCGAACGAGCAAAAAATACTACTCGCCCAGTACGAGGGGAGGGGTCTCGAGGGTAGGCAGTTTCACGATCTTATTATCCACTGCCAATGGTTAATTCGAGTCTACGAGCAGGCCGCTATGGAGAACCTGAGCATGGCTAAATCACCGAGCAGTTGCATTATACGCGATGACACAGGGCTTACGATGGTGCCAACGGCAGTCGAAAATAAAGGAAGTGGGCATCATCGCGAAAGTATTTTGACATTTCCGCGGGCGACCTTGGAAGCGAAATGGTTAGAGCTTGTGATCAGCGATATTGCCGGAGTTAAAGAGCGAACGTTTCGGTGGGAACGGAAATGAGAAATAGTAGGCCTCCCTGGACTCCTTCGCCTGAAGCGGAGAGTTCGCGGACGATTTGGAGGCATCCATGAATGGAATTTCAATAATCACGGGTTCGCAAGAACTCGCTTCGGTATCGCGGCTTGTGGACGTTGGAAAAACCGACACCGTCTATCGAGATCTTTACATGGAGCGGGCACAGGTGATTTTGGGGGCGTTGTTGCCGCGATCCGAATATTTTCGCCTGAGATGCAGCAAACTGGATATCGATGATTCGTTGCGGCAAATAGCATCCGCGCTCGAACGTCAGGACTGGATGAAGGTGAAAGAGTTGTCCAGTCGCATCCGTCTCTTGCGGAAATTCGTCGACGAAAAACAGGCGCTGTCAGAATTGGCAGGCAAAATTTACGAACCCGTTGATGTTCCGTTCAACGCATTCGATCCAGTGCTTCGCGCGGTTTTGGGCCTCTCCAGGCAAGACCCAGCGAAGCTGCGGGATCGCTTGGTTCTGAACCTGGCCAACCTGGAAAATGAAGATCCGCTTTGGCGGGACTTCTATGCGCGGCGGCGGGGTTTCTTTGAGACTCTCTCGCTGGTCACTCTAACGAATGCCCAACTCGATAGCACGATTGAAAATATCGATCCTGCTTGGCTCCAAAAGGAGGCTCGCTCGGCACTGGACAAACGCGATATCAATTCGCTGGAACGATTGGCCGAACAAATGCTCCGACCGAAACCATCTATTCGAGTTAACCCGATAGGCAACGTCGAACTAGTCAGTATCCCCAGCGTTGTGAAGGGTGAGGCGCGGTCATTTACCTTTTCGGAGAAAACTCTTGCTGCCGCGCGCCGGTTCCAATTAGTCGC
The DNA here is from genome assembly GCA_035693605.1 of Binatia bacterium. Classification (GTDB taxonomy): domain Bacteria; phylum Desulfobacterota; class Binatia; order UBA9968; family UBA9968; genus DP-20. Next base: position 7,410 of record DASSGE010000697.1, on the reverse strand, counting down.
CGCTTCAGTGCAATCCTTACATGAGTTCGGCGATTATCTTCGGTGTTGTTGTGCGTGGCAGGCTAAAATTCCTGACCGGCCACTGACCGAGGCAAGAAAATCGGTCGAAGGTTGCACCTGCGGCCACTCCTGTCCTCCCAATATCCCGGAGCCAGTTAAATCAACGCTTGATCTTCTCATGCTTCATCCTTTCATCAACTCCGCCGGGGTGCGCTATCTTCCTGGCTTTGCTCCTGAGTTGGTCTTAGTCGAAGACTTTCCGGAGGAAGAGAAGTGTGCCTCCGTCTCGGAGTTGCTCATCGCGCTTGGGTTGCCAAGACGAACGGCTCTTTCCAGACTGGAAATCGAACAGGCGCTGCTTCAGCACGGCGCGCAGATTGTGCAAAATGAACTCTACCTAGATCCGCAAGAATTCAGGCTTACCTGCATTCCTTTTGATCTTTACAGCCGGCTCGCGCCGACGCATGGCTGGGGACAGAAAAAACTATGGACCCATTTTGATGGATTTCAGATCTGGAAGCCCGCCAAGTTACGCGCCCTTGTCGGCGGCGATATTCAATTCGGCGGCAAATACGATCTGTGCAGTATCAGCCGTGCAGACGAAAACGATCGGGTCATGGCTCGATTTGCCGTCGTCCGGCGAGAGCGCTTTCAGGCAGGTTGAGCAATGTGAGAAGAATGCTTCTGTGCGATTACATGCTATCACGCCGGCATTTAGGCCAAGATCGAGAGCAATGCTGGGCAGGCGTGCGGCGTAGGATTGGGTTTTCGCATCGAGTAGCGTCTTGAAATAGCGAAACAGATGAGTGATAAGTGACACATCGAGTCGAGCCAAGATGGTTAAATTGCGGCAAGGCGATTGCTCTTCACATTCATGAGAAGCAAAGTATGACCCATCGGCTTATCATCTATTTCATAGCTTTCTTTTTTCTCTTCTCGTCGCTGGCGTACGCGTGTCCTGATCTCAACAATCTCGCGAACGACCCACATGCCTCGTCTATCGCTGAGATGGTGTCGGATGAGGTTCCCTGCCACGGATCGGGTCACGACAGCAATCCGCTTTGCCGATATATCCTTCACGAACGCATCTCTTATACATCGGCCGGTTTCTCCTCCGACCATTTCGTAGCTCACGCGGCACTTTATCTGCCGGCGAGCCAAAACGGTTACGTCGCAACAGCTGTTTTTCACGCCGGCAGCGCTGGTCCGTTCCATTCCAAGCTTCCTTTCACTGTTCTTTATCGCGTTCTGCGCGTATAGATCTCCGTCCATTTCCAGAACTGCACCCTTGGTTTTTGGATCGTATTATTTTTTCATATTTAGTCAGCATCACTTGAGGAACAGACTCTCTTTCACGAGTCTGTTCGGAGGCTCTATGATCAAAGTCCAGTTGATCCAGGCCAGTCTGCTGGTGGGATTGGTATTGGCATTAATCGGGCGGGGTTCTGAAGTGAACGCCCAATTGCTACTTTCGGAGGTCATCACCGAAGCGGTAGAAAAAAACCCTGAGATTCAGTTGATGCGGCAGCGGCTTCAAGCGGTCTCGGCTCGAGCCAAACAGGCTCCGTATCTGGAAGATCCCGAGATTAACTTTCAACTGGGCGGAGTGCCGCTATCAACACCAACGAACTTTAATAACGCTGATACGAATTCCATCGGTATCCGGCAGAAGTTGCCGTTTTTCGGCAAGCTCGGATTGAAAGAAAAAGTCGCACAACAAGAGGTGAGAGTTGCCGAGCAAGAGCTTCGCGCCAAGGAGCGCGAGATTATATCGATGGTCAAAATGGCCTACGCCGATCTCTTCATGGCAGAGAAAGCGAGCGAAATTTTGCGCGAACAGTTGGAAATCATGCGCACCCTCATCCGTGCCACCGAAGCTCGGTATCAGGTCGGTAGAGTCACGCAACAGGATGTTTTCAAAGCCCTGTTGGAACAGAGTGAGATCATGAATCAACTCATCAATGTCGAAGCGGAGAGCAGCACCGCCCAGGCGAAATTGAACAACGCAATGTTTCGTTCGCCCCGGTCGCCGGTTCAGTTGCCGGCCAACCTCACGACACCAAGCGTGGATCTGAATCTACCGGGTCTCGATGACGTGGCCTTGGCCAATCGCCCACAATTGAAGGGCGCGGAAGAGGAGATCGTTCGCAGCGAAAGAACCTACGAGTTGGCCGACCGCAATCGTAAGTTTCCTGACTTGATGGTGGGATGGGATTACATGAGGATGCCAACGGACATGAAGAAAGACCGCTACGGTGCCATGATCAATATCACCGTTCCGTTCTCGCCATGGACCATCGGCAGACGCGATTACGAGGTTGAGGAAAGTCTCGCGGAGATTCGCGCCGCCAAGGCCAACCGGGACGCGATGAGAAACATGACGGTGCGAGAAGTGGCGGAGTCCCAGGCGAAAGTTCAAGCCGCGCGGCGATCGATAACTCTTTATAATGAGGGGCTGCTAACCCAGGCCGAGCTATCTTTTAGGTCGGCTATGGCGGCTTATCAGACTGGCCGGGTCGAATTCGTCACGCTTTTGGAGGCCCAGCGCGCGCTGCGCGAGGCCCGAATGGGGTATTACAAAGCGACCGCTAGTTTCATACAGAACCTCGCGGATTTGGAGCGAGTTGTCGGCAAAGATCTGCAATAGGACGAAGTGAAAGCCGTTCAGGAACGGGGAGAGCTTATGAAAACGGTAAAACTTCTCGGGCTTCTAGTCATAGTGGTCGGAGTCTTCGCAGTCGGCTATTGGCGCGGACAGAGCAGCACTATAGCTGACCACTCGACGATGGCGTCGTCACCGCCGTCTATGGAAACGAAGTCGGAAGGCGGGGCGATGGCCGGGCACGACATGTCCTCCGCAGGCAGTGTGAACGTAAGTCCGGAAAAGCAACAGCTTGTCGGCATCCGCACCGCCGTTGCGGAGCTGCGACCTCTGGTAAAGAAAATCAGAACCGTCGGCATTGTTACCTATGACGAGACCAAAGTGGCTCAGGTCTTCAGCAAGGTCGATGGCTGGGTGGAAAAACTGTTTGTTAACTACACCGGCAAGCAGGTCGAAAGGGGACAGCCGCTGTTCACCTTCTACAGTCCGGAGCTTGTGGCGACTCAGGAAGAGTATCTCCTCGCGCTGCGGGCCAGAGAAACACTAGGGGCAAGCTCGCTGAAAGAGATCAGCTCGGGTTCGGTGTCGTTACTGGAATCGGCGCGCCGCAGACTCGCGCTTTGGGACATCTCGGACGCGCAAATCGAAGAGCTCCAGAAAAGCGGTCAACCAGCGCGAAGTCTGACTTTCTTCTCGCCGATCAGCGGCTTCGTCACTAAAAAGGACGTGTTCCAGGGGATGAAAGTCATGCCTGACAAGGAGCTCTACACGATCACCGATCTTTCTACGGTTTGGGTGACAGCGGATATTTACGAGTTCGACCTAGCCAATGTTCGCTTGGGTCAGCGGGCGACGATCGCTCTATCGTATTTCCCCGGGCAAACGTTTTCCGGAAAGGTAGCCTGGATAGCTCCGGTGCTCGACGAAAAGACCCGCACGACTAAAATTCGTCTTGAGTTCGCTAATCGTGACTTCAAGCTCAAGCCGGAGATGTACGCCAATGTCGAGATCGAAGTGGATGGCGGAAAGAAATTGGCGATCCCGGATGAGGCGGTCTTGGATTCGGGCATCAGAAAAATCGTCTTTGTCGATAAAGGCGAAGGGCGCTATGCGCCCGCGGAGGTCAAGGTCGGGGGTAAATTCGATAACTATTACGAGATACTCTCCGGCCTCTCTCCAGGAGAGCGAATCATTGCCAGCGCAAGTTTTCTATTGGATTCCGAAAGCCGGTTAAGCGAGGCGATGGGTGCTATGGCCGGTATGCCGGGTATGGACATGAGTGAGCCGCAAAAGAAAGCGCCGGCGGCCGCGGCCGTCACCGAAAAAAAATCCGCTGACCTGACGCTGTCTCTGGAAACTCAGCCGGCAAAGCCAAAGCTCGGCGAGAACCTCATTCGCCTCAAGATTCGCGACGGCAAGGGTGCAGCCGTGCAGGATGCCACGGTAAACATCACGGCGTCGATGGCGATGCCGGGTATGGCCCCCGGCAAGGCGACGGCGAAGCATATCAAAGACGGAATTTACGAGGCGCCGGTCAGTCTTGCCATGGCGGGAATGTGGGAAATCGCCGTTTCGGTCCAGCGACCGGGACAAAAACCGTTGCAGGAAAAGTTCACCGTGACCGCGCAGTAACGCACGCCATGATCGAAAAAATTATCGAAGCGAGCGCGAGAAATAAATTTCTCGTCTTTCTCATGGTGCTGTTCCTTGCTGTCGGCGGAGTGTGGGCGCTGAAGCACGCGCCGCTTGACGCAGTTCCCGATCTCTCCGATGTTCAGGTCATCGTTTACACCACCTGGATGGGACGCAACCCGACCATCATGGAAGACCAGGTCACCTACCCGATCGTCACTGCGATGATCTCGGCGCCCAAGGTCAAGTTCGTGCGTGGCTTTTCCGACTTCGGTTTCTCCTACGTGTACATCATCTTTGAAGATGGCACCGACATTTATTGGGCGCGCAGCCGCGTGCTTGAATACATGAATCAGGTGCAGAATAGACTTCCCCGCGGCGTGACCCCGACGTTGGGGCCAGATGCCACAGGGGTCGGATGGGTCTTCCAGTATGCTCTGGTTGACACGACCGGCAAGCATGATCTGGCTCAACTCCGTTCGATCCAAGATTGGTACCTGCGCTATCAAATCGGTGCCGTCGAAGGAGTGGCGGAGGTGGCGAGTCTGGGCGGCTTTGTGCGCCAATATCAGGTGAACTTAGATCCCAACAAACTCTCCGCTTATCGGCTCCCGGTCAAGACTGTCGCGGATGCGATTCGGATGAGCAATAACGACGTCGGCGGCCGCTCCATCGAGCTCAGCGGCGCCGAGTATATGGTGCGCGGGCGCGGTTATCTCAGGTCCATCAAAGACATTGAAATGATCGCTGTCGGCGGGGAACATGGCACGCCGATCCTGGTGCGTGACATCGGTCATGTGGCTTTGGGGCCGGATATGCGGCGCGGCATTGCAGAGCTGAACGGCCAAGGGGAGGTTGTCAGCGGCGTCGTGGTTATGCGCTACGGCGAGAACGCGCTCGATCTCATCGATCGCGTCAAGCAAAAGCTAAGGGAAATCGAACCTTCGCTTCCGGCAGGCGTAAAGATTGTCACTGCCTATGACCGCTCTGACCTGATCCTCAAGTCGATCGCGACTTTGAAGGAAAAATTGATCGAGGAGATTGTCATTGTCAGTGCCGTAATCATCATATTTCTATTTCATCTGCCCAGTGCCCTGGTGGTCATTATCACGCTGCCGATTGCGATCCTCAGCTCCTTTATCGCGATGCATTTTCTCAATTTGACCACCAACATCATGTCTCTAGGAGGTATTGCCATCGCCATCGGCGCCATGGTCGACGCCGCGATTATCATGGTGGAGAATGCCCATAAGAAGCTCGAGCAGTGGGAGGACGAGGGGCGGCCGGGCAACCGGGTGGACGTGCTGATCGAAGCGGCTAAGGAAGTCGGCAAACCTCTGTTCTTTTCCCTGCTCATTATCACGGTTTCTTTTCTGCCGATTTTCACGCTGGAGGGCCAAGAAGGAAGGCTCTTCAAGCCGCTGGCTTTCACGAAAACTTTCGCCATGTTCTTTGCCGCTTTCCTGTCTATTACCCTTGGGCCGGTACTATTGGTGTTGCTCGTGCGCGGCCGCATCCGCCGGGAAGCGAGGAACCCGGTCAACCGCTTTTTGATCGCTCTCTACATGCCGGTCATCCACTTGGTGCTGCGCTTTAGAAAGAGCACCATCGCTCTGGCGCTCGTCGCGCTGGTTCTAACGATTCCTGCATTCATGCGTTTGGGATCCGAGTTCATGCCCCCGCTCAACGAAGGGATGATCTATTACATGCCGACGACGCTGCCGGGAATATCGACTACACAGGCAGCCATGCTGCTGCAGATGCAGGATCGGATTCTCAAGAGTTTCCCCGAAGTAGAGTGGGTCTTGGGCAAGACCGGCAGGGCGGAAACCTCGACGGACCCAGCGCCGTTTAGCATGGGCGAGACCACAGTGATGCTCAAGCCTGAATCGCAGTGGCGTAAGGTCGGCATCGATCGGTCCCATTGGCCGCAACCTCTGCGCTATCTGGGCGAACTTTTGTTAAGCCCCACTCGGGCGATGACATGGGACGAATTGGTTGCCGACATGGACAAAAAGCTGCGACTGTCGGGAGTCGTCAACGCCTGGACCATGCCGATCAAAAATCGCATCGATATGCTGTCGACCGGAATCCGAACTCCCATCGGGATCAAAATTTTTGGCCCCGACTTGGCGAAGATCGAAGAGATCGGCAAGAACATCGAGGCGAGCCTGCAAATGATCACGGGCACGCGATCGGTTTATGCCGAAAGGGTGATGAGCGGATACTACCTTGACTTTGAATTAAAGCGCGAAGAGATCGCCCGCTATGGACTGGCCGTTGACGAAGTGCAGATGGTCATCGAGTCGGCAATTGGTGGAGAAAGCCTCACTACGACTGTCGAGGGACGCGAGCGTTACCCGATCAACTTGCGCTATGCCCGAGAGCTGAGGGACGACGTCGGCAAGCTGGAACGCGTGTTGATCGCGGGGATGAACGGCGCGCAGATTCCTCTCGGACAATTGGCCGATGTTAAACTCGCTTCCGGTCCGGCTATGATCCGGGACGAAGATGGGCAACTTGCCGGATATGTTTTCGTCGACATGGCTGGCCGGGATATCGGCAGCTACGTCGAAGAGGCGCGAAAAAAGGTTGCCGAGCAGGTCAAGATCCCGGTCGGATATACCCTGGTGTGGAGCGGACAATATGAGTATATGCAGCGTGCCAAAGAGCGCTTGATCTATGTCGTGCCGCTTACCTTGCTGGTTATTTTTCTCTTGCTCTACATCAACTTTAAGTCAGTGGCGAGATGCGTACTCGTGCTCCTGGCGGTTCCCTTCTCTTTAATCGGCGCAGTCTGGTTACTTTATATTCTCGGTTACAACATGAGTGTTGCGGTGTGGGTCGGCATCATCGCGTTGGCTGGTGTCGATGCTGAAACCGGCGTCATCATGCTGCTTTACCTGGAGCATGCGTACGAGAAATGGCGCAAGGAGGGCCGGATGCGAACTCTCGACGATCTCAAAGAGGCGATTATCGAAGGTGCGGTAAAACGCATCCGACCGAAGGTAATGACAATAATGGCGATTTTGATGGGCTTGCTACCAATCATGTGGAGCCATGGCGCCGGCGCCGACGTCATGAAGCGAATCGCGGCACCGATGATCGGCGGGGTCATCACTTCGTTTCTCCTTGAGCTTCTCGTATACCCGGCCATATTCGAGATATGGAAGGGG
>DASSGE010000696.1:0-2045 GCA_035693605.1 Binatia bacterium | reverse complement strand
CTCGATTTGTTGGCGGACGAAAACCCCAAAGCGAAAGTCTCTAAACCGGAAGACTTTGTGGACAACCGTTTTATCAAGGAGCTCGACGACAGCGGCTATATCGATAGTCTGTATAAAACGAAGCCGCGTTGACAGAACCAAGGGTACGGCGATGGCAGGCCGCGGCATTTGGCTTGACTGAACAGATTGATCTCTCTAAGCTCCGCGGCGGAGGATAAACAAATGCTCAAGCGCCGATCATGGCTTTGCCTCATTCTGCTTTTGCTCGTCGCCAGCATCCGGCCCGCCGCTATTGATGCCCGGATCGTCGTCGGCGTGTCGACGGTGAACGTCGCCTTCCTGCCGATCTACGTGACCCAGGATAAAGGCTTCTTCAAAGACGAGGGCCTGGACGTCCTCGTCGTCATGTTCAACGCCGGAGCGACCAATCTTCAGGCGATGATCGGCGGCGACGTGCAGATCATGGCCGGCGGCGTGCCGGAGACGGTTCTTGCCCGTGCGGGCGGCCTGGATATCAAAAACTTTTGGGCGATCTCCAACGTTATGCCGTTTCAAATCTACGGCAGCCCGAGCATGAAATCCTTGAAGGACGGCAAGGGGAAGAAGTTTGCCATCAGCCGCTTCGGCTCGCTGTCGGAATTCCTCACTCGCTCGGGGCTGCGCCACGTCGGAGTCGATCCGAAAGACGTGACCATGGTGCAGATCGGCGGCACGCCGGCGCGCTTTACCACGCTCGCCGGCGGCATCGTCGATGCGACCATTTTATGGTTTCCCGTCACCGAGCGCGCCAAAGCGGCTGGCATGAACAAGCTCTTCGATCTGAAAGATCTCTACCCCAACTGGACCAACGTCGGTTTTATAGGCCGGGAAAGTTGGCTCGCCAAAGAAAAGGAGCAAGCGATCAAATTTTTGCGCGCTTTCCAGCGTGGCGTGAAGCACACCCGCGAGAATCGCGAGGACGGCATTCGCGCATTGAGAAAATATGTCGGTCTAGACGCCGGCGAGGCGGCCGCCGGATACGACGAGTACCGCGATTCCTTTCCCATGGACGGGCGCATCCTCGACGCCGGCATTACCGCCACGGTTGAGCAGGAGATCGAAACCGGCCGCCTGAAGAGAAAAATTTCAGCGAGCGAGATGATCGACGGCAGCTTTATCAATCTGTTCGGGAAAAGGTAGCGCGGCGCCGGCTCACTTAGGGGAATTCCAGACATGGTCATCGGTTCGATTCGAATTGTCGCCGCCGCGTTGGCGCTCTGGCTCTGTGCCGGCGATAACGCTCAGGGCAAGCCGATCACGCTGGCCTATAATACCAACTCGCTCAATGTCATGCTGCCGATCCTGGTCGCCCAGGAGTTGGGATTTTTCACCGCGGAAAGTTTCGAGGTCACCCCCGTTTACGTGCGCAGCGGCCCGACGGTGATGGCGGCGATGGTTAGCGGAGCGTCGGACTATTCCATTGTCGGTTCGACGACCGTGGTGCAAGCCATTGCCAAAGGCGTCCCCGCCGTGGTGATCGGCAATTACGTTCGCCATGTCAATTGGATGCTGATGGGTGGTGCCGGCGTGACCACGCTCAACGCGATCAAGGGACGCGTGGTCGGGGTGACATCGGCGGGCGGCATGACGGAGTTTTTGACGGTGGAAGCTCTGGCGCGCCGCGGTCTCAAACGCGATCGTGACTATCGGATTCACTATGCGGGCAACAGCCCGGCGCGGGTGCTGGCGTTGGAGACGAAGATTATCCAAGCCGCGGCGTTTTCGCCGGGAGAGCGGGTGGCGCTCGAACCGAAGGGCTACTCATTGCTCATGGATATGGTTCAGGTCATACCGGAATTTCCCTTGAGCATCCTCGCCAGCAGCCGGCGCAAGTTGGAAAGTAGTCCGCTGGAAGTGGAAGGGTTTTTGCGCGCATTGCATCGAGCCATGGAAGTCATTCGCACCGACAAAGAACGTGCTGCCGCGGCAGCCTTCAAAAGAACCGCGCGCGGCGATCTCGCCAGGGAGCGCAAGGCGTTGGACTATCTGGCAAACGACTATTCGAT
>DASSGE010000695.1:0-3674 GCA_035693605.1 Binatia bacterium | reverse complement strand
TGCCGCGATCGATCTGCGCAAGATGCCTCGAGACCAGACGTTCAACGTCATTGTCGATCCGTCGAAGAATATTCGGGCGGTCGAATTCGTCTTGCAGAACCATCTTGTGCGCGTGAGCGATGGCCTAGGCGGCTGGTCGGTGGAAAGACAGGAGCTCGCCCATGTGGGAGGCGCAAATAGTATTCGCGTGCTCGTCACCGACAGCTTCGCTCAGAGCGCCGCTCGTGCCGGCGTGTCGTATGCGCAGATCGCTCAGCTGCAACGAATTTTTAGTGCGGAAGTGAACTTGCTGACCGATTTGGCAGCTGGCGATGAGGTCTTGTTGGTCTTGCCGGAGAAACAGTATCTGGATGGACACACCGCTCAGGGTCCGATGGCCGCGGTTCGAGTCGTTCATGGCGGCCGTGTGTTCGATGCGTTCGCCTTTAGCCTCGGTCGTGGTGGTTTGCAGTATTATGATGCCGACGGTCAGTTACTGCCGCGGGTGTTTTTGCCGGCACCGGTGAAGTTTGAGCGGATTTCATCTACTTTTGACTTGGCGCGTCCGGATCCGGCGAGCGGCGTGCTACGGCCGCATGAGGCGATCGATTATCAAGCTGCCCATGGAACGCCGGTGATTTCTATCGGATCAGGCACGGTGCAATTTGCCGGTGTTCGTGGCGGTTACGGTCTGATGGTCGAGCTAAAACATCCAGGAGGTTACACATCGACGTACGCCCATTTGGCGCACATCGCCGATGGGATCGAGGAAGGGCGGCGAGTCAAGGCCGGTGAAACGATTGGCGCAGTGGGTCAGACCGGTTACGCCACCGGACCTCATCTTCACTTTGAATTTGCTCGCGACGGCGAAAAACTTGATTACCTATCGATGAAGCTTCCCAGCGCAGAATCGCTGTCGGGATATAGGCTGCTACAATTCAAACGCGAGCAAGCGAGGTGGTTATCGGCGCTGCGCGGCACCGCCGTGCGCATCGTGCAAACTCCCATCTCAACCTGGCAATAGCGTTCATTCAATGCGAACTCGCGGGAAGTCTCCCGCGCGGTATTTTTACTTACGAATTGGATTTTCATTCTCACCACGAAGCGTCGATGAGCTTACGCTCGTCTACCGAGTGTTAAATTGAAGCATCCCCCAGGCGCCACATGGGTTTCGTTACTCGATTCGTCATGCCGGCGAGGCCAGCATCCAGGGGAGTGAGAGGAGTGGATACCGTTTCCCCTGGTATGACGGCTGCTTCATGCCAATTCGTCGCCCAGACTGTACCTGCACATGTATTTTCTCCGGAGGACACGAGGCGCACGAAGACCGAAAAGCTAATTATTCGACACTTCTTCGTAGGGAAAATTTACTCGCTGTCAATGGACGCCATGCGACGGCAGATCGTAGAGGGCTTTGGCGTTGTGCGACAGAATTTTTTCTTTCACTCGCGCGTCTAGACCTTCCAAGCGCTGAAATTCATTCAACGCAGTCACCGCGCTCGATGGATCGGTGTGACCGTAGTCTGTGCCAATGACCAGCCGGTCTTCGCCGCAGTAATTGACCACATAGGGCACGTCATCGTTGGTTTGGCAGGTAACGTAAATATTGTATTCGCCGAACACATTCTCGGGGAACGGGCGTCCTTGGGCGCGGTAGCGGATGGCAGTCTCGCGCGCGATCCAGGGCACCCACTGAGCCGAAGCTTCGATGAAACCCCAGCGCAGCTTGGGAAATGTTTGATGCAGCTCGCTCATGATGACATCAAAGCACGCGGTGACTGTCGGCACGCGGAACTGTGCGAAGCGACCGGCGGGAGCCTGGCGGTAAAGATCAGCATTTGCCGGATTGCCATTGGCGATATGCACTGCAATCGCTAAGTCGAGATCGCTGGCGATTTGATAGATCGGATAAAAGGATGGATCGGAGAGATGGCGGTCGCCTTCGAGGGGGCGCATGCACACGGCGACACCGCCGTTTTCCTTGGCGAATTTGATTTCGTCAATCGCGGCATCGATGTCCATGGCTGGAACGACACAGGAGTAGAATAAGCGACCGCGGCTTTGCTTCGCGATGTCGGCGAGCCAGCGGTTCCAACTGCGGCACACGGCAACTTCGGCCTGCGGTTTTGTTGTCACCTGTTCGATCCAGAATGTGTTGTGCAAAATCTGAACGTCTATGCCCAGCTCATCCATGTGTTTGAGGCGGAGCTCGACATCGTCGAGTTGACGTGCGGCTTGCGGCGTGGCGAAATTTCTTCCGGCGCGATCGGCAAACTCTTGGAGCTCGCGTTCGTTCAGCGTCAAGAAACGAAATCCGGCGATCTTATCTTCCAACACCCAATATTGGCGCATCGGATCGTTTGGCGTCGAGTAAAGCCGCGGCCGGTACTTCTGGTCGGATGCATCGAGGTAGTCCCAGGTGCGTTCGGTTTCGATGACATGGGCGTCGGCGTCGATGATCTTGAAAGAATGGGTCATCGGAGGATCTCCCTTCTATCGGATGATCGAAGCTATTGCGGATCGTGCGATGCTGTCAAGCTGCGCGGTAGTTTTACCTTGACTCGCGATCGCGGCGGCATATGATCGCCGCTATGACGTTTAGCCGGAGGACAAGCCGATGAAGAGCGCCTACGGTCTCAAGATTCCTGAACCCGATCCGGAGTTGACGCGGGTTGGACCGGGCACGCCGTGCGGCGAGCTAATGCGCCGTTATTGGCAACCGGTCTGCCTTGCCGCTGATCTTAAAGATTTACCTAAGAAGGTGAAAATTCTCGGCGAAGAGTTGATCGCTTTCCGCGACGGCCGGGGCAAAGCCGGTTTGCTTTTTTTCCGTTGCAGCCATCGCGGTTCGTCCCTCGAGTATGGCCGGGTCGAAGAACGCGGTTTGCGCTGCTGCTATCACGGCTGGCTTTACGACGTCGAAGGCAATGTGTTGGAGATGCCGCTGGAGCCGGCGCCCAATCCCTTTCTCAAACAAATCCAACATCCCTGTTATCCGGTGCGCGAGTTCGGCGGTTTGGTATTCGCTTACCTAGGGCCGTTGGAGCGCATGCCGGAATTCCCGCTTTACGATGTTTGGCAGCGTCCCGGCGGCAGTCTCAAAGCACGCATGGGACCTCGAGTCGGCGGGCCGGTCGATTGCAACTGGCTCCAGGCCGAAGAGAATTTGATGGATGCGCTGCATACGTTTTGGTTGCACACGTTGCACAGCGGAGCGCAGTTTCCTTCCGATGCATACGGCGCTAATCCCGACGACTTGCGCTATGAAGAAACGCCAATGGGCATGCGTTTTGTTCTCGCACGCAAGCTGCCAAGCGGCAAATGGTGGGAGCTCATCTGGGAGATGATCATGCCGCTCAACGTCCATTTGGTTTACACCGACGAACCCAAGAGCGAGCGCGTGCGCGCGGTCAGTTACTGCGTGCCCACCGACGACACGCATCAATTGGGCGCGAGCCTGCGCTGGCTCGCCGATAATGAAAGCGAATCGTTGTCCGGGCGCGAGCAACTGGCGCCGGGAGGACGCAAGGATCGTAGTCTCGAATACATTCAGCGCCATCCCGACGACAAAGAAGCGGTGGAGGGGCAGGGGCCGATCGCGCTGCATGGTCTGGAGCATCTGGTCAGTTCGGACAAAGGTGTCTTGTTGTTTAGGAAAATTTTGCGCACCGCGATTAACGAGGTGCGGCAGGGTC
>DASSGE010000694.1:0-3514 GCA_035693605.1 Binatia bacterium | reverse complement strand
ACGATGCCGACCCAGACGCCGACAAAGCTGCAGCGCACCACCAGCCACCATTCGCGCAGAGTGTCCTTTATGCCGTCGAAGAGGCTGCCTTTGAGCGGCACCGGCTGTTGCTCAACGCCGAGCTTGGTCAGGGCAAGGTCGAGCGCCGCGGGAACGCCGAACAGCGCCAAGGTCATGATGCTGATCGACATGCCGTCGAGCAGATAGGGTTGGTCGAAGACATAACGCATGACGCCGCTTTGGGCTTGTTGGCCGATGGTCGCAAGGAGGAGTCCAAATGCCGTGGCGATGAGTCCCTTGAGCGGCCGTTTTCCAGCGAGCACGGCAACCATGCTCAAGCCCCAAAGCATGATGACGAATAGTTCCGGCGAGCCCATTAGATAAATTAGCGGTTTGGCGGCGGGGACCGCGACGATGAGAGTGAAGGTGCCAATCAAGGCGCCCATGCCGCCGGCCATGAAGGACGCACCGAGGGCGCGGCGGCCTTCGCCCTTTTTCCCCATCGGATAACCGTCAAGCACTGTCGCTTGTGAACCCGATCCGCCGGGTATTCCGAACAGGATCGGCAGATAGGCGGCGCAAATCGCGCTCACGGAACTCGCGCCGATCAATAGGGCGATGCCGGTGAGGGGCTCCCATTTGATCACTACAGGCAACAGAATTGCGTAAACCAGCGGTATGCCCAATCCCTGCGGCGCAACAGCGGTGAAGGTGCCGATGCTCACGCCGACAAGCATGGCAAAGAACACTTTGAACTGAAGAATGTTTACGAAGCCTTTGATGGCGGCGTCGAACAACGATATTTCCATCTAATAAAATTTCCTTGCCTGGCCGTAGTTGAATTAACTAACAAGCGGTCAGCGCGAATCGAGACTGAAAAAACCGGTTTGCGATCTGCAAAATTCGCTGCCTGACTCCGCCGTGTTAACCCGCGAGGCATTTCCCATATCAAATCTTGCCCCAACATGCATGCGAAATAGTGAAAAAAAACAACGTTCAAGCATTCAATCAAGCGACGGCGTGGACGACAGGCGCATCGCTTGGATGATTGAACAAACGGCTTCAGCGAGACGGCAGCGGCCTTGCTCCGGCCAGACTCCTCAATAAATCGACGACTTCGGCATCGCGCGGGATCTCGCGGATAACCTTGGCGAGTTCTTCGGGCATGATCGGGTCGGCATCGTCGCCGACCAGTTTCAGAAAATCTTTGCGAAACTCCGCATCCCGATAGGTCTTGCGAAATGCATCCTCCAATACTTCGACCCGATCTTTGGGGGTTCCCGGCGGCAGCATGTAGGGCGAGCCGACGAGCCGGAAGCCGCGCCACATGGCCACCAGTTTTTTTTCTCTGTCGTTCTTGGCGAAGCTCTCGATCTCCGGGAGGTGGCCGAGTTTCGCGTGCTTATCGCCTTTGGGCACTTCCATGATGGCATGGAAGTCCATGATACCCTTGTCGAGCCAATCCGGATTACGCCGTAATACCGATGCGGCGTTGTTGGCCCGGGCATCGAGCTCGCCGCGCAAAAGCGCTGCGTCGACTTCCGCCGCCGTGTAACCGGCAATAAACTGCGGTTGCTTTAAGCCGAAAAGGTAGGCGAAAAGCCGGCCGGCGATGTACGAAACATGGCCCACGGATTGAGCGCCGATGCGCACGCCGCTTAAGGCGCGCAGTTTTTCGACGCTATTGGCGCCCAATTCCTTGCGCGTGTAAATCGTGTAGTGATTGACGCTTTCGGGCGACCCCAGTTGGATAAATTTGTCGACATCGTACATGACGCCGCTTTCGCGCATGATTTGCAAGCCGACGATGCCGCCGCTCAGAGCGCCGATCGTCAAGCCATCTGGCTTGGCATTGCGGAACAGATAATTGGCGCCTTTACGCCCACCGCCGCCGTCCATGTATTCAATGATGATGGTGGGATTACCGGGGATATGTTTGCGCAGTGTCGGCACCATGGATTTGACTCGCAGGTCTCCAGTGCCTCCAGGCGCGGTGCTGGCGATCATGGTGATCGTCTTGCCTTGATAGAACGGCACTTGGGCCGAGACCGGCGTCGCTGCAAACAAAGTGATGAGCGCTAACAACTTCAGCATGGGTTGTCCTTTATTCGATCCAATGGTTCCGGCCGTTCAACCGCTGCGATCGGTTCCATTCGCCACCTCTTCCCTCCCCCGCTATGCCGGGGGGTGCAGGAGGGAGCTTGAGCGAACAGAAAGATTGGAACGGCTTGAACCTTTCGGTTCTATCGCGCCGGCAGCGGTCCCGGTCCGGCGAATTTCTTGAACAACTCGATGGTCTCCGGATCGCGGGGTAACTCACGGATGGCTTTTTCATTGGCCTCCGGCATGAGCGGCGTCGGATCTTCGCCGACCACTTTGTGATACTCCTTGTAGAATTCTTGATCCTTGAACGTCTTGCTCAGAGCGTCCTTGATCATCGCCAAACGATCCGGCGGTGTGGCAGGGGGGGCGATGAATGGCGATCCGGAGAGCCTGAAGATGCGAAACATGGTGAGTAATTTGCGTTCCCTCTCGTTCTTAATAAAGCCGTCGATTTCCGGCAGGTAAGAAAACTGCGGGTGCTTTTCCTCGCGCGGAATCGCGACAATGACATGCAGATCAATGAGCTTTTTATCGAGCCACTCCTTGTTGCGCGATAGCAGATCGTCGGACGAAACCACTGCATCGATCTCGCCTCGCATCAAGGCGACGTCACGCTCCGGGACCGAAAAGCCGGTGACATCCTTGTGGTTTTTCACCCCGATGAGCCAGCTGACAATGCGCGCAATGTTGTAATTGGTGTGGCCGACGTTCTGAGCGCCAAATCGCACTGCCGGAGCATCGCGCAATTTATCGAGGGTATTGAAACCCGCCTCCCGACGGCTGATGAGGACATAATGGGTAGTGCTGTAGGGGGAACCAATGAAAGGTAGCTTGCCGAGGTCGTACTGCACTCCCGATTCGCCGAGCACGGCGTTGGCAACCACACCGCCACCGACGTTGCCGATCGTCAGCCCATCGGGCCGTGCGCTATTATAGATATGGTTGGCGGCTTTACGGCCGCCGCCGCCATCCATGAACTCGTGGATGACGTTGGGATTGCCCGGCAAATATTTTTTTAGAAATGGCGTAACGGCGCGTACCCGCAAATCGCCGGATCCACCGGCGGCACGGCCATGCACGATTGTCAGCGTCTTGCCCTGATAAAAAGGCGTCTGTGCGTCGGCTGACGATGCGAACAAAATACAAGTGAAGAGAACGGATATCTTTAACATGCGGCCTCCTAATTATGCGCGTTCAAAATGATTAAGCCTTTCAAATCGCTCAAGCCCTTTTTTATCTACCCTGTGAGACGGGGAAGGGCCAGAAGTCGGGTTTGAAGGGAGCGCAGTTGATGACGGTGTGAACCCTATCCATATTTACCTCGGCGGCAGTTTCTTTGGACCGGCGAGAATTTTGAAAAGTTCGATCGCCTCTGGGTCGCGCGGCACGTCTCGGATCGCCTTCTCATGGT
>DASSGE010000693.1:0-4733 GCA_035693605.1 Binatia bacterium | reverse complement strand
GCCGCCGAACAATGTATAATCGATCTCGCCGACCACCTGGCTCTTCAACGCCAGATCGCTGGTGATGACCAATAGAACCGGCCGCAGCCCCTGTTCGTCGAAATACCGCTGCTTGATCCCGGTCATCAGGGTCACCGACGCCATCGATGGCGGATAGGCGACTTTGACCTCTTTCAACTCGCGCGCCGCCTGCGCGGCCATGGTCATCGACGGCTCCAGCAAAAACACAATCAGCAGTGAAAGTAGCGACGCTCGGACAATAGATCTAGCGAAAGCGGAGGTTTCGGCCATCATCTCATTCTCCCAGCGGTCTGCGAATATGGAATCTGGAATTTAAAATTTGGAATCCGCACGCCGCTTGATTAAGCGTTGGGATCGATCGCAATCACAATGAAATACTCTCGCCTTCTAACATGCCAACGCTGGCGCAAACAAGCGCGGTCTGCTACGACCGGCGCGCGGCGAAGAGCTTTTCGAATTCGCCGCCGTCGAGCCAGATGCCATGGCAGTCGGCGCAGGCATCCAAGGTCACGCTACGGTCGATGGCGCTATAAATTCGCAGGAGCTCGGCCGAATCGCGCGGGCAGCGGCCTTTTTTGATATCGACAAATTCGCTTTCAGAGCCACGGCGCAATGCGCCGACAACTTTGGCATCTTCAGCTAACAACTGGCTGAGCTCCCGCGCATCGAACCAAATTCCGTCGCACCGGGAACAACGATCCACTGCGACGCCTTCTATTTTAAACTCGGCCAATGTAGCGGATTGGCATTTCGGACAATTCATGGCGATCAAGACTCGACTTTCTCGAAGATTGCAGGAACGCTAAAGGAAAGCCTCCGCCAGTTCAAGCAAGCCTAGCTATCGCGTCGAACGAACAACTCTCACCCCCAGCCAGCCATTCCGAACATTCACCATTATTCATTTTGTGCTTTGCATTTCTCAAACACCGGAAGTAAGTATGCACCGACGGTCACTAAACCAGGGAGGAACCCATGCTACCCGATATTTCTCGAGAACGGCAGCTGGCGATCTTGCGTAAGATGTTGATGATCCGGCGCGCCGAAGAACATTGTATTCGCTTCAACGACGAACATACCGGACTGATTCGCGGCCACTTTCACGTCTACATCGGCCAGGAAGCCACCGGAGTGTCGGTGTGCGACTGGTTGAACGCCGACGATTATGTTTTCACCACGCACCGTAATCACGGTCATGTCATCGCCAAAGGAGGCGACCCCAAGAAAGTTTTAGCCGAGATAATCGGCCGCGCTAGCGGATATTGCCAGGGCCGCGCCGGGACATTTCACGTCGCCGCTCCCGAGATCGGCGTCATCCACACCTCCGCCATCGTCGGCGGCTGTCTTGCGTTGGCCGGCGGCACAGCCTACGCCGCGCAAGTCAAAGCGAGCAAGGCGATCACGGTGGTTTTCTTCGGCGACGGCGCGATGGAAGAAGGCGTGTTCTATGAAGCGCTGAATATCGCCAAACTCTGGCAACTGCCAATGATCTTCTGGATGGAAAACAATTATCGGCGCAGCGGCCGCGGCGCCGGCCATGCGGCGCTGGAATTGACGAATATTCCCAAAGCGCTCGACGTCGAGGCCACCGTCATCGACGGCATCGATGTCGGCACGGTGCACCAAACCGCGAAGGATATCGTCGACCGCGTGCGTGCGGGCCAAGGCCCGCTGTTCGTCGAAGCGCGCACGCACCTGTGGCCCGGCAACGCTTTCAACATGCCGAAACTGGTCGGCGGCATTACCGACATCGCCTGGGCCTGGGACCCGAGCGGCGCGCCGGAAAAAGTTCGCGACTGGCACAAAAGCCACGATCCAATCTTGAATTACGTGCGCGAGTTAGCCGGCGCCGGCGTAGCCCGCGCCGAGTTGGAAAAGATCGATGCCGAAGTGCGCAAACAAGCGGACGAGGCGGCGAAGTTCGCGCTCGAGAGCCCGCTGCCGCAGCCGCAGGATGCCGTCAAGCACGCCTTCGCGGGGGAAGGAAACTAAGCCATGCCACAGGAAATGAGTTTTGGGGAAGCGCTCCTAGCCGCTATAGATGAGGTCGCCGAGCAAGATCCTCGGATCGTGATGTTCAACCCGAGCTTCGCCGGTGAAGCGGGCCATGAAAAACTCGCCGCGCTACGGAAGAAATATGCGGCGCGCATCAAATACCCGCCCATCGCCGAGATCGGCTTCTGCGGCATCGCCATCGGCGCCGCCATGGCCGGCCTGCGCCCGCTGGTCGACATCAGCACCGCGACATTTTCCTACGAAGCGATCCCGCAGATCGTCAACGAAGCCGCCATCGCCTATTCCAACTCCGGCGGGCGGACCAATGTGCCGGTGGTTTTTTATTTGAAGTTCGGCATTCGCGGCGGCGGCGGCGTGCAGCACTCCGGCAGCCCGCAGTCCTGGTACTGGAACACGCCAGGCTTGCAAGTGGTCATGCCATCAACGGCTGCCGACGCCAAAGGGTTGATGCGCACCGTGTTGACCAAGAGCAAGGATCCGACGATCTTTTTCGGCCATGATCGCTTATTGGACAACAAGGGCGTCGTGCCCGACGGCCCCTACGAAATCCCCCTCGGTAAAGCCGATGTCAAACGTGCCGGCAAAGACGTGACTATCATCGCCACCTCGATCCAGGTGCCGCGCGCCTTGGCGGCGGCGGAAACACTCGCGAATGAAGGCATCTCGGCTGAAGTCGTCGACCCGCGCACGTTGCAACCGCTGGACAAGCCGGCGCTGCTTGCGTCGGTGAAAAAAACCAGCCGCGTGCTGATCACCGACGAGAGTCACGACAACTGCGGCGTCGCCGCTGGCCTGGCCGCGATCATCGCCGACGAAGGCTTCGCCAGCCTGCGCGCGCCGATCAAGCGCGTGTCGATCCCGCCGGTCCCGGTGCCCTACGCCGTGCCGCTGGAAGATTACGTCACGCCGATGGCGGAAAGAATTGTCGAGGCGGCACGGTCGCTATGCAAATAAAATGATGATGAATTGGAATCGGACGATGGCCGCATAGGACGCAAAGGCCGCAGAATAATGGTGCAGACTGTCGGCGCGCCTAAATATATTTTCTCCCCAAACTCGGCGTCTTTGTGCCCTCGCGGGAGACAATCCAACTGCGTTTTTGACCGCTTTGCGTCGGTGCGGGAAACACTCCGAGTGATGTTTGCCGCACGGCACTTCGCCATCGGAATCGTCCTCGTCCTAGCGGGATCTGGCCACGCTTCCAGCCACGACTATTATAAGGGTAAAACAATCCGCTTTGTCGTCGCGTTCAGTCCCGGCGGCACTTTCGACGCTTACACCCGCGTCATCGCCCGCCACTTCGGCAAACATGTGCCGGGGAATCCAACCATCGTCGTCGAAAACATGACCGGCGCCGGCGGCTTTATCCAAGCCAACTTCATGTACCAGCGCGCCAAACCCGATGGACTCACCATCGGCAACAACCAAGGCAGCTTCATACTGCAGCAAATTTTGGGCGCCCGTGGCATCGAGTTCGATAGTAAGAAATTTGAATTCATCGGCGTGCCGACGGATTTCCACCCGGTTTGCGCGCTCACCAGGGCGAGCGGCCTCACCAGTATGGAGCGTTGGTTCGCCGCCAAGGAACCGGCGAAGCTCGGCGGCATCGGTCCAGGCACCGGCCCGTCGGATGTCGCCCGCGCGGTAAAAGCCGCGTTACCAACTCTGCCGGCGCGAGTGATCGATGGCTATAAAGGCGCGGCGGATGTGCGCTTGGCCGCCGATGCCGGCGAGCTGGCAGGATTCTGCGCGGCCTGGGAAGGCATCAAACTATTGTGGCGGAAGTCTATCGACTCGGGCGAGGTTTCTGTCGTCCTGCAGATCGCACCGAAAAAACATCCCGAGCTGGCCAACGTGCCCTTGGCTATCGACTACGCCAAAACCGAAGAAGCCAAACAAATCCTCAAGTACGCCGTCCAAGACGTTGCCGCTCTGCAATATCTCTACTTTCTGCCGCCGGCGACCCACAAAGAAATCGTCCGCACTCTGCGCAAGAGTTTCCTCGACACACTGAAAGATCCCGACTTCCTCACCGAGATGAACAAAGCCACCCTCGCCGTCACCCCCGTGGCCGGGGAAACAATCGACGGTATCGTGTCCGGTCTGTTCAAACTTGATGCCGGGATGGTGGCGAAGTTGAAGAGCGTATTGGTGCCCTAGGCGGAAACTAGCCCACCGCAGTCGGGATCTTTTAGCGGCGCGAGTGAGTTTAACCGCCGGCAGGGGCGAGATATTTATAATTGGCGACCGACGCCGCAGATGAAGACCGCGCAGAACAATAAAGCGAATCAGCAGTCGTTGTAGTCACGCCAATTGATCGGCTCACGAGAGTAATCTTCGGAACTGCTAAGTGTGGCGCAGCCCGACGACAATAATATGATAAACAGCAGGAGTACCAACTCAACAGGCATCTTCATGGAATTTCGCGCCTCCTGGCAAAAATGCCGGATCGACAAGTTCACACCAGACTGCCGAGCGAAATCATATTCAGGCCCAATGACGGAGTCAATCGCCTATCTCCCGAACAGCGCGATAGCGGGCATCTTCATTTGGAGAAATATGGCATCGCGCGCTGATTTGGTTGTATATGTCTTACCAGCGCCGACTCCGCCGCAAGGAGGTCTACCATGAAGACAGTCCGAGATATCCTAAAAACTAAAGGAAGCGATGTCTGGTGGGTCGAGCCCGATGCGACGGTA
>DASSGE010000692.1:0-4637 GCA_035693605.1 Binatia bacterium | reverse complement strand
CAATCTTTACCGGGAGCCCACGAGTAGCCGCGCCGGCGATGAACGGCATGATGGTCACATAATCGAGTTCGTGGGATAACAGCGCGTTGAGCATCAAGTTAGTGCCCTGAAACTGAATGTATCGCGGCTTGAGTCCTTCCTTCTCGAAGAATCCCCGCTCCATGGCGACGCGGTCCGGCAGCGCGGTCCAAGCCGAGCCGCCGGTCCACCCTATGTTTAGAGGCTTAGGTTCGCCGCTCTGGGCGAAATTTGCCCAACTTAGCATCAACGATAGCAGGGCAATAGAGCGGATCGATCGCAGCGAGCGCTTCAAGGGCTTCATCCGACTGCCGTTTTCTTTACTTCGTTGCGCCCCAGGTGACGTCCGAAAAATTCGACGGTTCGTGCCCAAGAGGTCGCGTCATGGTCGGGCTTGTAAGTCTTCCCGCCGCGGCGATTAAAGCCATGGTGCGTGTCAGGATAGAAAAAAAACTCATGGGCTTTTCCCAAACGGGTCAGTTCGCCGTCGAGCCTACGCATCTCATCGGGCGGCGGGTTCCTATCGAGTTCGCCGAAATGACCCTGAATTGGACAGCTAACATTGGCGGCCAAGGTTGCCGGTGCCGGGCGTTCGCCCCATTGCGAGTAACACCCGCCGCCATAGAAATCGACGGCCGCTTTAAAGAGCGTGGTCGCCGCTGCGCCGAGGAAGGCGATGCGCCCGCCCATGCAAAAGCCGACGATTCCCAAGCGCGAGGTGTCCGCGGTGGAGCAGCCCTTGAGGAAGCTAACCGTCGCGTTGATGTCGTTCATGACGTTGGCGTCGTTGCGGCTATTCTTGATGCTCGCGGTTGCCTCTGGCGTCATCGGCTCACCCTCGCGGTGATAGAACTGGGGCGCAATGCCGACATAGCCGGCGGCGGCGACTCGTCGGGTCATTTCCTGGGTAAATTCGGCGACGCCGTCTTGATTCTGTACAACGATAATCGCCGGTACGCGACCAGCGGCTTCGGGTTGAGCGAGATACATGCCCATGGGGCTATTATCGACAGTAGCTTTTTCCCAGGATGTTTTCATGGACTCTTTGGCCTCGACTCTCGATAAGATTTTGCCTTCATTTATGCCTCCCATGGGCGAGCTGTCAAATGCTCAAGCATCGTTTGCGGCGTTATCGCGCCGGATAATTTCCTTGTCGCCTGGATTGGTGCTAGTAGTGGAGAGTGACGAAGGTTTTGTACAGGAGTGCTTAAATGATCGGCAAGAGTTCGGGAAATTTTTATGGTCGCCAAGCATGGCTGGCGGTTGGCATCGTGCTGCTGTTTCTGGCGTCTGCTACGAATGGCCGAACCGCCGAGTCAAAGCAGACCAAGCAACGGGCGCCCCACGCCAGAGCTGCCGCCAAGAAATCCCAACCTGCGAACAAGACGCTTAAAGCGGAAAGGTCTTACGATATCGTCTTTGAGGAGTTCAAACTCCCAAACGGTTTGCGTGTGCTGCTTGCCGAGGATCACCACGCGCCGACATTCTCTATAGCCATGACGTACAATGTCGGTTCCCGCGACGAGCGCCCGGGCCGTACCGGTTTTGCTCATCTGTTTGAGCATATGTTGTTCCAAGGCTCGGAAAATGTCGGCAAAGGCGAGCATTTTATTCTGATTCAGAATAACGGTGGCAGCGCCAACGGCACGACCAATTCCGACCGCACCAACTACTTTGAAACTCTCCCGTCCAACCAGTTGGAGCTGGGAATTTTTCTCGAAGCCGACCGCATGCGCGCGCCGGCGATCAATCAAGCTAATTTCGACAATCAGCGCGCAACTGTGCAGGAGGAGCGCCGGCAAAATTATGACAACCGCGCTTACGGTAAGACCTACGAGGCGGTAATCGACTTAGCCTACGACAATTTCCCATATAAACATTCGACTATCGGCTCGATGGATGACCTCAATGCGGCGACGCTGGATGATGCCACAGCATTTTTTCGCGTCTATTACGCGCCCAACAATGCGGTGCTGTCGATGGTCGGCAATTTCAAGACTCAAACGACCTTGGACTTGATCAAAAAGTATTTTGACAATATCCCGGCGCAGCCGGCGCCGGCGCCGGCCGATATGACCGAACCGGAGCAGAAATCCGAGCGGCGTAAGACGCTTGAAGACGGCTTTGCGCAAACGCCGCGCCTTGACATCGTGTTCAAGATTCCGCCGGCCAATACGCCTGATTGGTATGCCCTGGAAATGCTTGGCCAGATTCTTTCCGGCGGCGTGTCATCGCGGCTTTATCAAAAGTTCGTCAAGGAAAAGGAGATGGCGTTGAGCGTTTACTCCGACGCGGAGGAAAAACGCGGGCCCTCGCTGTTCTGGTTCAGCCTGATGGCGAGGCCGACGACGGATCTCGCCACTCTCGAAACACTGCTCTACGAAGAGATTGGGCGCATTCAGAAGACCTCGGTGCAAGATTCGGAGTTGAATAAAGTGCGCATGCAGTTGCGCCGCCAACGCGCGCAGCAGCTCTATAGCACGCGGTCGCGCGCCACTTCGCTGGGCCATTTTGCCGTCTACTACAACGATCCCGGCTTGATCAATAAAGTTTGGGGAATTTACGATCAGATTACCAAGGCCGATATCCAACGTGTGGCGCAAAAGTATTTTACCGAGTTCAACCGCACGGTGGTGACCACGCTCCCTAAGACGGCCTCTGCGGCGAGCGGCAGTTAGCCGTTACAGGAATATCAATGAATAAAATGGCGACACTTTATCGCATGTTTTGCGTCGTAATGGCGCTAGCAACCGGTTTGACGGTGGCAGCTCCGGTACGCGGCCAAGAGGGCGCGGCAACGCCGCCGAGTAAAGTCGAACGCAAGAATCGCGCGCCGGTGGCGCGAAATATTCTGAGTGTCAAACTGCCTAAGCCGGTAGAAGCCAAACTCAAGAACGGTTTGACTGTGTTGATCATCGAAGATCATCGTGCGCCTTTTATCAGCATGCAATTGCATGTGAGCGGCGCCGGCGGTTTGTTCGAACCGACGGCAATGACCGGCCTAGCCAGCGTCACCGCACAAATGCTGCGCGAAGGGACCAAAAACAAAAACAGCATTCAGTTGGCCGAGGAGATTGACCGTATGGGCGCGTCGGTCGGTGCCAGTTCATCGTTCGGCTCTTCCGACACGGTGCTGAGCGCGTCAGGTTTGAGCGATAATTTCGACGACTGGATGGCGATTGCTTTCGAGATCCTGCTGGATCCAAGTTTTGCCAATGATGAGTTGGAGAAGCTTAAACAACGTTTGCGCGTACAGCTGCGCGAGCAGCGTTCCAACGCTAATTTTCTCTTGAGCGAACGTTTCAACCGGGCGGTCTATGGCGATCATCCGGCGGCCAACGTGTCGGTTACGGCGGAGTCGCTCGACCGACTCACCCAGGACGCCTTGCGCAAATGGCACCGCGAGCGTTATGCGCCGCAGAATTCGATCCTCGGCATCGCCGGCGATGTCCGCGCCAAAGATCTCATTGCCAAATTAGAAAAACGCCTTGCCGGTTGGAAAAAATCAGATTTAAAGCCGGCACTGCCGCGCGATCCACAGGCCGTGAGCGCGCGCAAAGTATTTCTCGTGCACCGGCCTAACTCGGTGCAGACGACGGTGTCGTTGGGTAATATCGCCATCGACCGGCGCAGTCCGGATTATATGTCAATGGTGGTGATGAATGATGTCATCGGCGGCGGCGCATCGGCGCGCTTGTTTCTTAATCTGCGCGAGGAGAAGGGTTACACTTACGGAGTTTATAGCGATTTTACGGCCCTCCGCTACCCCGGGCCTTGGCGCGCCGGCGGCAACATGCGCACCGAGGTTACCGAAGGCGCGCTGGTTGAGTTTTTTAACGAGATCCGGCGCATTCGCGACGAGAAAATTCCGTTGTCCGAGTTGGAAGAGAGTAAACGCTCGATCATTGCCAGCTTTGCGTTGTCACTGGAGCAACCGTCGCGAGTGCTAAGTTTCGCCATCGCGCGTAAGCTTTACGATTTGCCGGCCGACTATTGGGACGTGTATGCGGCCAAGATCGCCGCGGTGACCGTCGCGGATGTCCAGCGCGTGGCGCGCAAGTATCTCGATCCCGATAAAATTCAGATCGCTGCGGTGGGCGACGCCGGCAAGATCAAAGCCATTTTGGAGAAATACGGCGCGGTGGAAGTTTACGATAGCGGCGGCAAGCCGTTGCTGCCTGGCAAATCTTAATCCTATCGCAAAACCTTTCTTGGCCGCCGCTGCGGTCGAACTCCCTGTATCGCGGCGGCGGACGTCTTGTTTCCTGGCGATGAATTTAAATATACTCCGACAGCTTTGAAGACAACTGCGTGCATGGAGCTTGTCGATGTCTGATTCCAATCGATCAACCGGTGCCTTGGCCGGTCTACGCGTGCTCGACCTGACCGGCCGCATGGGTGGTTACTGCGGCTTGTTGCTCGCCAATCTCGGCGCCGAAGTGTTACTTATCGAGCCGCCGGGCGGCGATCCGATGCGGCGCGAAGGGCCATTCAAAAACGACATGCCGCATGGCGATCGTAGCTTATCCTTCGCAGCGTATCACACTAACAAACATGGCGTGGTTTTGGATCTCGAACAAGCCGATGGCAACCAAAGATTTCGTGAACTCGCCGCCAAT
>DASSGE010000691.1:0-11065 GCA_035693605.1 Binatia bacterium | reverse complement strand
GGCACCGACCCCAGGGAGATAAACAACAACAGAATGGCAAATTTTCTTAACATATGGGCACGACTCCTTTGAGGGGGAAACAGTCAATTTACATGAGTAATCCTATAGTAGCAAGAAATGTACAAAAGATTCGCCGGTTATTTGGCGCAATTGCGGTTTTCCGCACGTTCCGGCAGCTTGTGCAGGTAAGATAATTCTTTAATATCGCCATCAAATAATAAGGAGACGAAGTTGTCGTGTACTATTTTGCCTACGGATCGAATTTGAATTGGCCGCAAATGCAGCGGCGCTGTCCATCGTCGAGCTTCGTCACCATCGCCAAGCTACCGGGCTACGAATTCGGCATCACTCGCCATTCACGCCTGCGCGATTGCGGCACAGCGAATGTCTATCCTTGCGCAGGCAAAGAAGTCTGGGGCGCGGTCTATGACGTGAGCGACGCCGATCTTATCATCATGGACAGCTTCGAAGACGGCTACCATCGCGAAATTTTGCCGGTCTACGCACTGGACAAGAACAGCCAAGCGTTGCATGTGCTGGTCTACGTCGCGTCGATCGAAAGCGACGTGCCGCCGCCAAGTCGTGAGTACAAACGCCTGATCCTCGAAGGCGCGCGCCACTGGAAAATCCCAAATTCATACATTGCGATGTTAGAGAAGATTCAAGCCAGCGATTAGGTCAGTTCCTGTCGGCCAAGTTTGGTAACCTTGGATGGACATGCGCTATCCCCTGCGATAGGATCACGGCAAATTCTTTCCCACGAGGGTTACCATGGCGCCAGTAGCTGCCGATCTGCGCACAAAAGCCGCCACCATCATTCGCCACCCGCGGACCCGTAAGGTTGCTATTTGGTTGGTTGCGAGCGTCGTCACTATTAGTGTGCTGGTCGGTCTCGTCGCGCCGCCGCTATTGCGCGGCAAGATCGCCGGCGAATTGTCGAAGAAGCTACACCGCCCCGTCACCATCGAGCAGATCAAGATTAATCCCTATACCCTGACGGTCACGGTGCGCGGCTTTTTGATGCGGGAGAAGCAGGGTCCAGTGCCGGCGCTCTCCTTCGACGAACTGTTCGTCAATTTGGAATTGCGGTCGCTCATGCGCTTGGCGCCGGTGATCGAAGAGCTACGCTTGGTAAAACCCTATGTGAACTTAGTGCGTTATCAGGACTCTAAGTACAACGTTCAGGATTTGATCGACGAATTCACCTCCGGCCCGTCCGGACCGACGCCGCGCTTCGCTTTAAATAACATTCAAGTTATCGACGGCAAGATTGATTTCGACGACCAGCCTGAGCAGACCAAGCACTCCATTACCGCGCTCAAAATTGGCGTGCCATTTATTTCGAGTCTGCCGTCGGACGTCGAAATCAAGGTCAAACCGGAGTTTGCCGCGGTGATCAATGGTGCACCCTTTTACCTCGCCGGCGATTCTACTACACCGTTCAAGGACTCTCTCGAAAGCACGCTGAGCATCAAGCTCGACAAATTAGAGATCGCCAAATATTTGGAATATTCGCCGGTGACGCTGAATTTCAAAGTCCCCTCGGGACAACTCAGCGGCAAGGTCACGGCGACATTCAAGTCGGCAGCGAAAACTGGATCAACCTTGGCTCTGTCCGGAAATCTTAATGTGGACGCGCTGGAAATGCTCCAACCAAGCGCCGCGCCGCTGCTTAAGCTGCCCCACTTCGATGTGGTGGTTGACCCCTTCGAAGTTTTCGCCAATAAAATATCGCTCAAGTCGATCAAGTCCAAAGGCCTCGAACTCCATATCGGCCGCGACCGCAAGGGCGAAATCAATCTGTTCAATCTCGTTGCGCCAGCGGCCAATGCCCAGCCGGCAACGGCGAAGAAAGACGACGGCAAGCCATTTGATTATCAGATCGAAGAGATCGTTTTCGATGGAGTGACCATTTACTTTGCTGACGAACAGCCGCAGCTTCCCTACAAAACGCGTCTGGACAACGTTACCTTCAAAGTCACGGGTCTGAGCAGCGAAGCCGGCAAGAAAGCTAACATCGATCTGTCTTTTGAAACCGACGGTAAAGAAAAAGTCTCGCACAGCGGTACCGTGCAACTGAAACCGCTGCTGGTCGAAGGCAAGCTCGACATTGAAGCCCTGCGCGCTGCCGCGCTGTCTCCCTATTATCGGGACGCCCTTGCTGCCGAAGTAAAGGACGGGTTTCTCGATCTCTCGACCCAATACAGCTTCGAAGACAAACCCGATCAGCCTGACTTCAAACTCAGCGGTTTGAATGCCAACCTGCGCAATTTCCGCCTGGAATTGGCCGGACAACCCGAGCCGCTCTGGCGCGCCGCGACGTTGGCGATTAAGGATGCCACGGTCGATGTCGCGAAAAAAACTGTGTTGATCGCTTTGCTCGAAGGCAAGAACGGCAATGGCTATATTCAGCGCGATAAAGACGGCAACGTGAACTTTTCCAAGATCGCCAAGCCAGCGCCGGCGCCAGCCAGCCCCCCGCCGGCGCCGAAAGCGGGCGACGAATGGAAGATCGAAGCCAAGCAAATCGCCCTCGACCGGTTCCGCATCAACGTCGATGACCGCGGCCTAGCCACGCCAGCCAAACTCAATCTATCCGAGCTATCGATTCGCGGCAGCGATTTTTCCACCGCCAAGAACCGCCCCGCCAAATTGACGATCCGCACCAAGATCAACAACACCGGCGCGCTGGTTTTGACCGGCACGGCGATGGCGAATCCACCATCCGCCAAACTGGCGGTGGACGGTCAGAACATCGAGCTGCTGCCGTTCCAACCCTATCTGGAGAATCAAGTCAATTTTCTTCTGACCGGCGGGCAAATCGGCACCAAGGGCAATTTGGTTTTCGATGGCAGCGGCGTCGGGCCGGCGAAAGTGGGTTACGACGGCAGTGTCGACGTCGCTGACTTCGCGACCATTGAAAAGAGCAATTCCAACGACCTGGTCAAGTGGAAATCGCTCAACTTGAACGCCCTTCAGTTCAACCTCGACCCGTTTAAATTGAGCATCGGCGAAATTAATCTCGGCGATTTCTATTCCCGCTTGATCCTCGGCGCCGACGGCAAAATGAATTTGCAGAAGCTCACACCCGAGAGCGAGGAAACGAAGACCGAGCCGGTGGCGGAAAAAACCGCGGCGAAAGCACCCGAGGCTAAAACGCCGGACAAACCGGAGCCCTCAGCTCCCGCCGCGCCTAACTCGGATAAACCGATCACCATCGGCAAGATCAATCTCACCAGTGGCAACGTCAACTTCACCGATCTGTTCATCAAACCCAACTACAACGCCAATCTCACCGGCGTCCAGGGCACCATCTCCGAGCTCAAACCGGAAGCCCCCGGGGATATCGACATCCAAGCGCGCCTCGACAATGCTGCGCCGGTGGTGATCAAAGGCAAACTCAACCCGCTGTCGAAAGAATTATTTCTCGACATAGTGGCCGACGCCAAAGAGATCGAGCTGAGCCCGATGACGCCCTATTCGGGGCGCTACGTCGGTTATGGCATCGAAAAAGGCAAGCTTTCGTTCAACGTCAAATACAAACTTGAGAATCGTAAGTTGAGCGCCGAGAACAAAATCATTTTGAACCAACTTACCTTCGGCGAAAAAATCGATAGCCCCGATGCGACCAAACTGCCGGTGCTCTTTGCGGTAAATCTGCTCAAAGACCGCAACGGCGTCATCGACATCGACCTGCCGATCAGCGGCTCGCTTGACGATCCACAGTTCAGCGTCGGCGGCATCGTCTGGCGTATTATCGTCAACATACTTACCAAGGCGGTTACCGCTCCGTTCTCGTTGCTCGGCGCCGTTTTCAGCGGCGGTGGCAGCAGCGGTGAAGAACTCAGCTATATTGAATTCGACAACGGCCGGGCCAGTTTGAACGAGGTGGGCAAGAGCAAAATTGCCACCCTCGCCAAAGCGCTCAACAACCGCCCGTCAATCAATTTGGAACTGATCGGACGGGTCGATCCGGCGAGCGACCTCGAAGGCTTGAAACGCGTTGGCATCGAACGCAAAGCCAAGGCGCAAAAACTGCGCGAGCTGGTGCGCCAGGGCCAAGCGCAGCGCTCGGTGGACGATGTTCAATTCGAGAAGGACGAATACCAAAAGTATTTGAAGGCCGCCTACGGCGAAGAGAGCTTTCCCAAACCGCGCAATCTAATCGGCTTAGCGGTCGATTTACCTGTGGCCGAGATGGAAAAGCTGATGCTGCAGCACGCCAAAGCCACCGACGAAGACATGCGCCAACTCGCCAGCCAGCGCGCCCAAGCCGTCCGCGACGCGCTGATGGCCACCGGACAAGTCGGCGCCGATCGGCTTTTTATCGTCGCCGCCAAACCGCTCGGCAGCGAAGAACAAGCCAAGCTCAAAGGCAAACCCAATCGTGTCGACTTCAACATGAAGTAGCACAGCGAGCTTGGAGTGATGGAGCATTAGGTTGTCCGGAACGCAGTACTCCAACATTCCATCACTCCAATACTCCAACATTTTGCCGCTGGCCTCTCAAGTTGTTTACCCCTGTTAACTATTATAGACTTTCTTCCGGTCCAGGAGGCCGCGCAATGACCCAGGTAAAGAAAACCGCTAATCCGAAAGTAACCATCATCGCCAGCAAAGGGGCAAATCAAGCTATCAACTATCTGTTGGAAGATCGCGACGAACTCGACTGGTTGGTCGCCATTGGCCGCAATAAAAACGGCGACATATTTTTTTACGACACCGGTGGCGACATCATCCAGGACTTGGGCGCCATCGAATATATTAAGGAAAGAATCGTCAGAGACTATTTCGGCGAAGGCGATGAATAAGCGCCATCGGGACTTGTTTCAAGAATCAACCGTTCAAAGGTTCAAAGTTTCCCCCGCCGATTCCGACCGTGAACGATTGAACCCTTGAAACTTGAACAAAAAGTTAATCCATCGGTATTTTCGGTTTAACTCTCAGCGGCGGCGCACCCGCCGGCAAGAAATCCTCTAAGTTCACCGTCTCCCAACCGACCGGCTTGAGCCTTTCAAATTCGTTGCGCCGCTGAGGGTCGCATTCCGGCGGTTTGGTCGCATCGATTATCATTTTGCCGCCGATGCGATGCCATCCCGGCGCGCCGGGATGACCGAACTCCGGACAAGACGGGTCCATGGCGTGAATTTTCGCGCCGGGGATCGTGACGATGTCCTCCGAGGGATTGACCCGCGTGTTGATCGACCACAGCACCTCGGCGTAGTTGAAAATATCGACGTCGACATCGACGGCGATGGCGATTTTGGGATGCTGGTACTCGCTCGACAATACCGACATCAAGACGTTCTTCGCCTCGCCGTAATAGCGCGGCTTCATCTGCACGACCACGCCGAAGATCCCCGGCATAACCAATACGTTGCGAACATCAGCCAACCCGCCGACGTTGCGCGCGCGCCGCAGGATCTGCGCCGACATGGGTACTTTATGATAGACGCAGCCTTCCACTTCCGTGCCGTTCTGGACATTTTTAAAGATTGCGTCGTTACGCATGGTAATGGCTTTGATGTTGACGATGGGATTCTGCCCCGAGCCCGTAAGATAGTAATCTTGAAACTCGCTGAACGGCCCCTCCGGTTCGCGTATCTTCGGCGGGATTTCGCCTTCGAGGACTATTTCCGCCCAGGCCGGCACTTCGAGGTCAACGGTGCGGCACTTGACCAGTTCGACGTCTTCTTGCAGCAAGGCTGAGGCAATCTCGAATTCGTCGACGCCGTACTGCGTCGTCGTCGCTGCAGCGAAATAATACATCGGATGATGGCCGATCATGATCGCCACCGGCATCGGCTGATCCTGCGCCTCGTACATCTGATAGTTGGTCCAGGCGTGACGCGGATAGAGCAATATGCCTGTCTTGTTCGGCCCCTTCATTTGCAAACGGTGAAAGCTCAGGTTGCGCCGTCCCGTCTCGGGATTCTTGGTAATCATCAAACCCGAGCCAATGAAAGGTCCGCCATCACGAATGCCAGCCTGATGAATCGGCATCTTGGTAATATCGACTTCGTCGCCGAATAAAACCTTCTGCTGCACCGGACCGGTCTCGACCAAGCGAGTCCTGCCGAGAGTTTCCGTGCGCCGGACGAATTCGGGAATCATCTCATCGCGCGGCTTGCCGAAGGCCACCGGCGCCAATGCCACATCGCCCGGCGCTTGGCCGAGACAGCGCCAGCCAGGATAACCGGGAAGGTTCTCGAAAAGCAGGCCTCGATCGCGCGCCTGCCAGAGCAACGCGCCCATCTGTGTGCGCGGGTCGACCGGTTTGGTAATGCGCGCCAACAGTCCGGCCTTTTCCAATTGATCGATCCAACTGCGCATGTCCTGAGCCATACGTTGTCCTTCTCTCGATTTGAATTGCGCCATGCATATCACGGCGCCGCCGCGCAACCAACGCCGAGGAGTGATGCAGTATTGGAATAATGGTTTACAGACCAGCCAGTATTCCATCGGTCATTGCCCAGGCTTTAAGTTTGCCTTTAGCGGACGATTCGCCTAATTTCCGCTCTATGCGCTCCCTCGCCACGTTCTTTGGTTTGGAAAAGCTTGCGCCGGAAAAAGTTCGCGCGCTGAGTATTGTGTACGCCGCCAGTTTGGCTTTGATGATGGGGGTCAACTTCATCCAACCGGCACTGCCAGCGCTGACCAAACCGTTTCAAGTAACCGACGCGCAACTTTCGTGGATCATGACTCTGTTTACCGCGCCGGCGATTTTTCTTTCGCCGGTTTTCGGCGTCATTGCCGATCTCTATGGCCGCCGCCTGCTGCTCGCTTACGGCTTGATGGTGTTTGGCTTGTTCGGCGCAGCGATGGCGTTTGCGCCCAACTACACCTGGCTATTAGTGTTCCGCACGCTGCAGGGCATCGGCTTTGCCGCCGTGATCCCGCTCACTATCGTCTTAATTGGTGACTTGTTGGAAGGCGATAAGGAAATCAGCGGCCAGGGCCTGAAAGTATTTCTCGACCGGGTCGGGTATTTTATCTTTCCACCATTGGGTGGACTGCTCGCCACGATCGCCTGGTTCTGGCCCTTCGTATTTTACGTCCTGGCAATTCCCTTGGGTCTGATCGCGCTCTTTTGCATGCCCGAGACCCAAAGCAAGCACAAACAGGGCGCGACCAACTATCTGGGCGATATCTTGCGGCTGAGCCGCCATCCCCGGCTGCTAATCGCATTCACCGCAGGGTTCTTGCGCTTCTTCCTCGACTATGGATTTCTCACTTACTTTCCGCTCTTTTTGGTGCGCACTCATGGGATTTCGACTGCCACCGCCGGCCTGCTTTATGTTTTCTTCGCCATCGGCGCCATGATGACATCGAGCCAAGCCGGGCGCATTGCCGCCGGCCGCGACAAGGCGAACATCCTGTTCCTGGCTTTTGCCGTCAGCGGCGCGTCGGTGTTGGCGGTGCCTTTCATTCCCGGCGTCTGGCTGGTCGGCGGTGCGCTGTTTTTCTACGGCCTCGCCAATGGCGTGATCTCGCCTATGCAGAAAAGTCTGCTCACGCAAAACGCGCCGGCGGAACTGCGCGGCGGTATCGTTTCCTTCGATCGCTTGATCCAGCAGGTTTCCAAAACCACTTCGACGTCGATCGTCGGACTGTTGTTGGTGAGCGCGGAGTTGCCGACGATCTTCTGGATGCTAGGAATTTTGTCATTTATCAGCATTGCCCTGATGGCGCTGCTGCTGCCGCGCAGCGCGAAAATTCTGCCGACCCCGACCTACAGCGCATAAAACGAGCCTGCCGCGTGGCAAATTCTGGAATTGGGAATCTGCCGTTCAGACGCGGATAAATCTAGCCCAAGTGTTTCTTGAAGCGGACCACGCTGACAATCATAAAAAATACCCCGAAAGCCGCCAGCGCCAAACCTTCATCCCACAGCGCAGCAACGCCGGCGCCGCGCAAAATGATGCCGCGAAGGATTTCCAGATAATAAGTGGCTGGAATCAGAAAGCTGATCAGGTAAATCAATAAAGGCATCGACTCGCGCGGGAAGACGAAACCCGAAAGCAAAAACGACGGCAACATCGACATCAAAGACATCTGCATCGCCTCGCTTTGATTGCGCGCGAACGTCGAGATGACGATGCCCATACCTAGGGCCGGCACAAGGAAGACCAACGATAGGAACAACAGCAGTGTCACCGAGCCGTGAATCGGCACACCGAACAGAAAAACCATCAAGAGCAGCACCAACACCGTCTGGCCGAAGCCTATGACCGTGTAAGGCAAAAGCTTGCCGAGGATCAATCCGCCTTTGGACACTGGCGTGACCAGCAACTGTTCCAGTGTCCCGCGCTCGCGCTCGCGCACAATGGCAAAGGCGGTGAGGAAGACGGTGACCAGTTGAAGAATAATACCGATCAATCCCGGAACGTAAAAATTCACGCTCAACAGATTGGGATTGAATAGCAAGCGCGGCCGAATGTCGATGCTGAACTGGCTCGGCGACAAGCCGTCCCGTTCCAGCGATTTGATGAAGCCCAACTGTTGGCTGGCGTTGAGCACTCGCGTGGCGATGGTTGAATCGGAACCGTCGATGATGACTTGCACTTGGCCCTGCCGGCCGTTCATCAGATTGGTCGAATAATCCGGCGGAATCTTGATGCCGACTTTAGCGCGTCCGCTAACGATGGCAGCCTGAAGCTCTTGGTCCGAATGTACTTCCCCCACCAGGCGAAAATAATGGGTGCCCTCGAACTCCTGCAATAATTGACGGCTTTCTTGCTGGCGATTGAGATCAAAAACGACAGTGCGCACATGCGTAACGTCGGTATCGATGGCGTAACCGAACAGCAGCAGCTCGAACAGCGGTATGGCAAAGACGAACCGAGTCGCCGGGTCGCGCTTGATATGAATGATTTCCTTTTTGAGGATCGCCCACAGTCCATGAAACATCAGCGGCCTTCCGTCGCCGAGCGGCGCAATCGTGTCAACGAAACGAAGACATCCTCGAGGGACGGCGGCACCGCGCGGCAGGCGACGTTAACCGCGCCCTGTTGGAGGGCGAAGTCGATGAGCGCCGCCGGTCGTGTGCGCTGCCGCACCAAAGCGTGAATGGCCTCGCCGAAGATGGTCGCATCGACAACATCGGGATGGCGCCGGAGCAGCGGCAAAAGCTGTGTCGCGTCATCGCTGCTGACCTCGACCCAGGCGCAACCTTCCGGCGTAATTTCCGGCAGCCGCTTCAAATCCTGCGGCCGGCCGATAGCGATCAGCTTGGAAAGATAAATGTAAGCGACTTGCGAGCAGCGCTCCGCTTCGTCCATGTAGTGCGTCGTCACGAACAGCGTCGTGCCATCGGCGGCGAGACGAAACAGCAAATCCCAGATTTCCCGGCGCGCCACGGGATCGATCCCAGCCGTCGGCTCGTCGAGAAAGACGATCCTAGGCTCGTGCAACAGTGAACAGGCCAACGCCAAACGCTGCTTATAGCCGCCGGAAAGTGTCGCTGCCATTTGCTCCAGACGATCGTCCAAGCCAACCAGATCCACCACCGCGCGCCGCCGCACCGCCAAGTTCGCCGCGTTGAGCCCGTAAATGGCGCCGTAAAAGTCGATATTCTCCGCGACCGTCAAATCTTCGTAGAGACTAAAGCGCTGCGACATATAACCGATGCGTTTCTTAATCTCCTCAGTGGCCGTGACCACATCGAGCCCGTCGAGCTCGGCGCGCCCCGAGGTTGGCTGTAAGAGTCCGCAGAGTATGCGGATCATGGTCGATTTGCCGGAACCGTTGGGCCCGAGAAATCCGAAAATCTCGCCCTTCTCGATGGCGAAACTGACATCGCTGACCGCGGTCAGCGCGCCAAATTTCCGGGTGATACCCTCGGCTTTGATCGCGATGGTCATAAAGTCACAGATCGGTGCGCTGTCTCAATTGAATCACGCGAACACGATCACGATCCGTCACGGTTTGGCCACCGTCACATCGGCGCTCATGCCCGGGCGCAAGACATGCGTCGGATCGTCAACGACGATTTCAACCTGAAACACCTGCAATACACGCTCTTCATGGGTTTGAATATTACGCGGTGTGAATTCGCCTTGGCGATGCACGCGACGAACCGTGCCAGCGAAATCTTTCGAGGGAAACGAATCGACGCGAACTTTCACTTTCAAACCCGGCTGGACAAAGCCAAGACGCGCCTCCGGCAGGTAAGCGCGCACCCAAAGACTGCCGGTCCGCAACAGCGTCGCCACCGGTTTGCCCGCGCCGACCAGATCTCCCGGCTCCAAGTCCAAAGCTTCGACCATCGCATCCACCGGCGCTTTGATTACGGTTTCATCGAGTTGGCTTTGAATCTGTTCGAGCCGGGCACGTCCCGCCTCCACTTCCGACTTGGCCTGGACAATCTCTTCCTTGCGAAAACCGCCGCGCAGCTGGCGCCGCTTGGCGTCGGCTTCGGCCCAGCGTTGGCGCGCGCGCTCGACTTCTTCCTTGCGCGTGCCGGCAAGCAAGAGATCGTAGCGTTCGCGGGCGCTCTGCGCTTTCTGCTCGGCTTCATCGGCTTTGGTCAAAGCATCGTCGTACTCTTGTTTAGCGATCAGTTCGCGCTTGGCCAAGTCTTCCATCCGGCGCAAAAATTTTTGTGTGTTCTCCGCCTGAGCCTTGGCCGCCTTCCAGTCCGCCGCCGCTTGGTCGATTTCCTGCTGGCGCGGCCCGGAGATCTGTTGATCGAGTTCCGCCTGGGCTTGGCGCGCGGCGGCTTCGGCTTGTTCAATTTCTTCTTTGCGATAGCCGGCGCTCAGCAAGGCGAATTTCGCCTCCGCTTGGCGCAAACTTGCCTGCGCTTCGGCGAGCGCGGCGTTAAGTTCGCGCGGTTCAAGAAATACCAACGGATCGCCGGCTTTCACCGTCTGACCTTCGCTGACAGCGACTTTAAGTACCCGGCCGCCGACCTTGGAACCGACGTGAATATCGTCCGCCTCGACAATTCCGGAGATGACGAACTCATCGCGATTGCCAAAAACATTGAACAGCGAATAACCGACGCCGATGAGGATCAGCACGCCGGCGACGACTGGAAGGAGGAACTTCGGCTTCATGAAAA
>DASSGE010000690.1:0-3257 GCA_035693605.1 Binatia bacterium | reverse complement strand
TTCGCGGCAACAGGAGCTGAACGGCTTGCGTTCTCGAGGCTATTAAGATTCAATCCCCGCCGATCGTTTTGTCCGGCTTTGGAGATAGATTGGATTTGCTCCTTAGGAATGCCGAGCTCACCACCTAAACCTTGTATCTTGACCGTTGAACCCTCCTCGCGGTAACTTTGCACCGTGAGTTGTCGGCCGTTTTTGAGGACAATTACATACTGCGCATTAACCATCCCGGCCCATGTACAGAGAATAGTCAAAGCGACGACTGACGAAAATTTTCTCATAAGAGAATTATATCATGCCGACTTAGTTCTGGGTATCGTCCAAGGAGGCCCTCCGTTTCGGAGCACACTTTTTCCTGCATGTTATTCA
Organism: Binatia bacterium; assembly: GCA_035693605.1. Lineage (GTDB taxonomy): Bacteria > Desulfobacterota > Binatia > UBA9968 > UBA9968 > DP-20. Next base: position 2,891 of record DASSGE010000690.1, on the reverse strand, counting down.
TGTTAGCTTTCGAACGTCTAAGACCTAAATGCTCATGATTCGGAAATTATTGAAGCTGGTCGTGTTCAGTCATGCCATCTCTTTTGTTGGCGCGATTTGTCCTGTCGGGGCAGCTGAGCCGAAGATCCAGATTCTCGCACCCAAGGACGGTTCTCAAATCGCCGAGGATCAAAAAACCATCCTAATTAGCGGCAAAGTCGCTAGCGACAATGTCCGCTCGGCCAATGTCGACATTTTTCTAATACTCGATACTTCCGGCAGCACAGTCCTTTCCGCCGGCGCCGAGTTTGCCAATCAGGCGGAACTCCCGGACAAGTACGTTTTTGGCGGGGCGCCCGCCACGCAGCCGCAGATTTCAATTTCGCGGCGCGGTTTTGGTATGGGATCGCCGACCTTTGAACCGGGGCGGGCCAATCTACGTCATTCTATTCTTGGCGCTGAGGTCGTGGCTTCGCGCCGTCTGCTGACGCAGTTAAATCCGCAATCGACTCGGGTGGGAATCATTACATTTGCCAAAGATGCGCGCTTGGTTCAGCCGCTCACCAACGATTTCGAGCAGGTGCGACGAGCGCTCGATGAAGTCTACTGGGCTGGCCCGAACGGCGGTACCAATATGGTCGAGGGAATCCGCCTGGGTATCAGTGAACTTTTGGGACTGGGCCAAAGCGTCAAACGGCCGGACGCGATAAAGGCGCAGTTTCTCCTAACCGACGGCTTGCCTTCATTGCCAACCGGCGACGGCAGAAGTCTGACCGAGACCGATGTCAAACTTACCGTCAACGCCGCTCGCTTGGCGGGCCGCGCCGGCATTAAGATACACGTCTTTGGCCTCGGCGATGACGTCGTCAACTATCCCTGGGCGGTTCAAGGGATCGCCAAAGAAAGCGCCGGCACCTACACACCGCTATCCCGGCCCGCCGACGTCTTGGCGATCATGGATCAAATCTCCGTCGTCGGAGTGGATTTCGTTCAGATCATCAACCAGACTTCCGGACAAAAGGCGTCGAACCTGCGTCTGGCTGCAGATGGTTTTTTTGCCGCTTCCTTACCCGTGGTCGAGGGCAAGAATCAGATCGATGTCTTGGCACGCGCCAGTGACGGGTCGAACGGCCGAGCGTCAATCTCGGTTTTTTACCAAGCGGGAACACAAAAATCTCTGGAGCTTGAAATTTTCCTAGAAAGAGAAAAGAAGCTGAAACTAGAAGTCGAGAGATTGGGCAAGACACCCGAGGAAATTCAACGAGATGTTGAGCGCCAGCGGCAAGAAGGTTTGCGCCGCCCTCAACAATTGCCGCCGCCTAGCGAAGGTCCGGCGCGTTAATCGCGCTCAATACGCGATTTCATGGACAATATTTAACGAGCCTTGCGCTCGGCTTCGGCGGCGATGGCGATTTCTGTGGCGCCGGCGCGCTTGATGATCGACATTATTTTGACTGTCTCACCAAGCAGGACATCTTTATCCCCACGCAGAATTACTGTCTTATTTGCGTTATTACTAAGAGCTGCCTCAAGGGTTTTTTCTAGGCTATCCTCTGTGACTTTCTTTTGATTGACAAAGAGCTCCCCTTTCGCTGCTAACGTGACGGTTGTGCCACGGCTCTCAGTTTGGGTCGCCACCGCCTTGGGCAAATTCACTTTGCCGCCTGACTCGATCATCGCCGAGCTGGTGATCATGAAAATGATCAACAATACCAGAAAGATATCGGTCAGCGGTGTAATATTAATTTCGGCAACGATATCGCCGTTGTCTTCGCCGCCGCCGAGAGTTGTCATAGCCATGGCGATTCCTTACAGCGCGGCGCTCTGAAGCACTTTGCCTACCTGGATGCGAAACAGGGCGTTCAAACTACCAATTCGGGTCTGAAAATAATTATAGAAAACCACGGCGATGATGGCTACCGCCAGCCCTAACGCGGTTGCGACCAATGCTTCGGATATACCGGCTGCGACTACGGCAAACCCGCCGGTTCCGGCGATCGCCATACTTTCAAAAGAGCGAATAATGCCAATAACCGTGCCCAACAGGCCGATGAAGGGTGCGCTGCTGGCGACGGTGCCGAGTATCCACAGATGCTTTTTAAGCTTCTGAGTTTCTTCGAACATTGCTTCAACGGCGATACTGTTGGCCGCTTCGACTCGCGAGATATTCTCGTGGCTGAGGATGTTCAAAAATATTCTGCCTGCCGGAGAGTTGGAGTTCTGCTTACAGATCGCGACCGCGAGATCGCGCTGACCCTTCTTGAGCGGTTCTTGCAGCGAATCGGCGATCCTCAGGGTCATCGCGTTGAGATTGCGCAGCGACCACAGGCGCTCGAATACGACAGTGACACTGACGATCGACAATAGGATTAGCGGATAGGTGGCGATGGCGCCTTGGTTAATGATCGCTAAGAGATCGAGACCTTGCGGTTGCATGGTGACCTTTCCAGTTACTCCGAGGAAGATGAACGAAAATGAATGGGAATTCAACGAACCGTAGTCAGCGTCGAGTGTAAAGACTAACCGCGAATCCCGATGGTCACGGTAAACTGCATGCGCAACGGTTCGTTGGCGAGGTCCTTCAAGCTATCTGGTATCGGCGGAAATGGCGAAGCCTTTTTCATGGCTTCCATGGCCCCGGCGTTGAGTCGAGCATCCGAGGATTCCAAGACATCGGCTTTGATCAATCTGCCACTGCGATCGAGGGTAAAAACGACGCCCACTTTTTGTAGACCGGATACTCCGTCGGGAAATTTCCAAACGGCCTCAACGCGGCGTTTGAGTTGATTAAAATAATTATTGAAATCCGCAGCCGGGACGCCTTTCAAGCCAGTCATGCTGCCACCGCCGGTCCCGGTCCCGGTGCCGCCACCAGCGACTCCAGTTCCGCCCTTGGTGCCGCCGGGTACGCC
>DASSGE010000689.1:0-8029 GCA_035693605.1 Binatia bacterium | reverse complement strand
CCCATATCGACAAACTGGAAATTGTCCTGGCGTCGGTGGAATCTTTCCTCGCCAAAGCGGACGATGAATCGATTGACCGCTTCAATTTATCGGACATCTTCGAATATATCTCGCCGGCCAGCAGCGAACAGTTATTCGAAGACATTGTGCGCTGCGGCCGTGGCGGTGGCAGGCTCGCTTACTGGAACATGCAGGCGCCCCGGCGCTGCCCAACGCGACTGGCGGGTAGGGTTTCCCCCCTCGATGGCTTGAGCCGGCGCCTGTACCGCGAGACCGCGACTTTCTTCTACAGTGCTTTCTACGTCGAGGAATTGCGTTGAGCTCACAGGATTGGTTGGGGATTTTCGCCCTTCTGGTTGTCGTCTCTGTACTGTTGGCAGGCCTGCGCCTTTATCAGGTCGTCGCCAAACCGGCGCCGGAATTAGTGCGCAAAATTTTTCACGCGGGTGGCGGCCTGTTTGGATTGCCATTACCCTGGATTTTCACCGACGTTAAGCCGGTATTGCTGCTCGGCCTAACGGTGATCAGCGCGTTTGTCGCATTGCGTTTCGTCGGCCGCCTGCGCTGCGGTGTAGGCCAGGTTTTGTTCGCCGTCAAACGCGAGAGCATTGGCGAGCTTTGCTACATTGTGAGCATGGTGTTGCTGTTTTGGTTGTCTCGCGGCGACAAACTTCTCTACTCCATACCCCTGATGATGCTGGCGCTGGCCGATACCGCGGCGGCGCTCGTTGGCGAGGAGTACGGCAAAATGCAAATCCGTTCCTCTGGGGGACCGAAGAGCATTGAAGGCGCCATCGCGTTTTTCCTCACGGCTTTTTTTTGCGTCCATGTGCCGGTGCTGCTTTGGAGCGGCACAGGACGGGCGGAGAGCCTGCTGATCGCCGTCAATCTGAGCATCATGGTGATGCTGGCGGAAGCAGCGGCCTGGTGGGGGTTGGATAATCTGCTTGTGCCGCTTTGGGGGTATCTCCTGCTCAAAACGCAAATCGGCATGGATGCCCCGGCGCTGGCCTCGGACCTGCTATTCGTTTTAATTCTTTGCACGATCATGTGGCTGTGGCGCAACCGCACCACGCTGGCCGACGACACCCTGTTGGGAGCCGCGCTGTGGGGATATATCGTTTGGTCAGTGGGCGGCTGGTACTGGTCGCTGCCGCCGCTGATCCAGTTGCTGAGCTACGCGACCTTGACCGCGCAAGTTCCTCAAAACCAGTTGCGGATATTTCGCTTTCCAGTGGTACTGGCGCAGATTGCCGGCAGCGTTTTTTGGCTGCTTGTATACCGCGAGTCTGACCAGCCATGGGCATTTTATCCATTCATCTCGTGCTACGCCGCCAACGTAGCGATCATCGCTTTGGTGCGGGACTACTTCGCGACACCCGAGCGCCACTGGTCAAGGGCGCTCGCGACCAACGTGGGGAAAGGCATGATCGTCGCCGTTCCAGTAATATTGATAATGGATGGGCTGACCTGGAAAGCCCTGGCCGATTTTGCCGCGTGCTTGGTCGCGGTGTCGGCCGCCACGGCGCTGTTCTATCGGCTTCAACCGGAGATCACGACTTTTCCTGTCGATGGAGCTCGCTGGGTTCGCCAATCCCTGATTGTTACAGCAGCCTCACTGATAGCCCTACTGCCGTACCTCCGTTCCGCGCCTACTTGAGACTGAATTTCTGCGATTATTTCGGATTGTTTCCTGCGTAATTAGTTGCGCAATCTCCGAGACTGAGAAGATGGAGGGGGACAAACCAAAGTTGCGAAACACTTCTGGATCGTTCGCGACAATGAGAAGCGTCGTGCGCTCTACCGGTTAGGCACTGAGTTCTTGGGCGGCATGCCGCGCTTGGCATCTTGTTTGCGCTGCTAATCGTTGCAAACGGAGGTGACATCCGCATGGACGTCGTACGGTTCACACCTAGGGGTCGTGCGGCAGCCTAATCGGTCAAACCAAACTTCCACAGACGGGACACCAAAAGGGAAGCAGGCTAAGGCGATGAATCTGAAAATCTTATCAGGCACTGCGAACCTCAGGCTTGCGGCAGCCGTTGCCGCCGCTCGCGGCACGCAAACCGTTCAACGGCTCTTGCTGCGTTTTCCCGATGGTGAACTGCACATCGAGCTACAGGAAACCGTGCGCGGCCAAGATGTTTTTTTGGTTCAGCCCACAAGCCCGCCAGTGGATGAGCATTTGTTCGAATTGCTGCTTATGGCCGACGCCTGCCGCCGGGCCGGAGCGGCGCGGCTCACCGCGGTGATCCCCTATTTTGGCTATGCTCGGCAAGACCGCCGTGCGCACGGCCGGGAGCCATTGAGCGCGCGGCTAGTCGCCGAGTTGATTCAAGCCAGCGGCATCGAGCGGATCGTCACAGTAGATCTCCACAGCCGTGCTGTCGAAAGCGCTTTTGCCGTTCCGTTAGAGCATCTGAGCGCGGTTCCCCTACTGGCGAAAGCCGTTGGTCCGGCGGTTAATCGAAACACCGTGGTTGTCGCCCCAGATCTGGGCGCCGCGAAAATGGCCGAGCAGTACGCCGACCTGCTCGACTTGCCAGTGGCGATCGTTCACAAGACCCGTACTAGCGGCGAACAGGTAAAGGTTAGGCGAATCATTGGCGATGTGCGCGGCAAAGAACTGTTCGTTGTCGACGACATGATCAGCACCGGCGGCACCATCGAGAAAGCGATCCATGCGCTGCTGCAAGGCGGTTGCTCGTCGTCCGGTATCACAGTTTTGGCAAGTCACGGGCTATTTGTTGGGACGGCAGCGCAACGGCTCAGCGCATTGGCGATTCACAAGTTGTACGTTTCCGATAGTGTGCCAGCGCCGGAGCAGTTTCCCTTGCCGCTCCAAGTCGTGTCGCTGGCACCCATCCTCGCAGACTCGATTCATTGTCTCAACGAAGATGAATCGCTTGCCAATATCATCGCGGTTAAATAAACAGCGAAACCATGGAGGCGATCAGATCACCTTGGCAATAGCGGATCATCTAGGACTATTTCTCTGCGGCGACGTCATGACCGGGCGAGGCATCGATCAGATCCTCCCCTATCCCGGCGATCCGACGCTTTACGAGCCGTCCGTGAAAAGCTCGCTCGACTATGTAGAGCTCGCCGAACAAGCAAGCGCTCCGATCGATCGGCCGGTCGACTTCAGCTACATCTGGGGCGACGCGTTGGAAATCCTTCACCACGAAAAACCCCAAGCCAGGATCATTAATCTTGAAACCGCCATAACCCGCAACGACGTGCCCTGGCGCGGCAAGGAAATTCATTACAAAATGAGTCCAGAGAATGTCGGCTGTCTAACCGCCGCAGCAATCGATTGCTGTACTCTCGCGAATAATCACATACTCGATTGGCAGATTCCCGGATTGATCGACAGTCTGAAAGCTCTCGATCAGGCCGGCATCAAGCATGCCGGCGCCGGGCTATCTGCGCGCGCAGCGCAACAACCGGCACTATTGCCAGTTGGCGATGCCTCGAGTGTCTTTGTCTTCGGTCTAGGTTCGACGACGAGCGGCATACCTCTCAGTTGGTCCGCCGAGGATGATCGACCGGGACTCTATGTGATTGAAGCGCAACGTACTGATCCGATTCCGAGGCTAGCGCAGCAGATTGAAAAGATGAAACGGCCGGGCGACATCGCCATTGCTTCGATCCACTGGGGCGGAAACTGGGGCTATACAATCCCTGGCGTCCAAAGGAAATTCGCGCATCGTTTAGTCGAAGAGGCCGGCATCGATATCGTCCACGGGCACTCTTCGCACCACGTCAAAGCAATCGAAGTCTACAAAGAGCGGCTGATTCTCTATGGCTGCGGCGATTTTTTCAATGACTACGAGGGTATCCGAGGCAATGAAGAGTTTCGCGGTGATCTCGCTCTGATGTACTTCGTCGATGTCGATCGCGCCAACGGCAAACTGATCGAGTTGAGAATGGCAGCCACCCAAGTGCGTCGCTTTCGCGTTTGCCGCGCCGGCAAAGGTGACTGTCAGCGGCTTGAAGCTTTGCTCAATCGCGAAGGGAAGCGATTTCACACCGGCGCGAAGCTAAACGCGGAAAACACTATGGCTCTGTGCTGGGACTAACCGACGCTAGGGGTTCTCTTCCCACCGCAGCCCATAACCTAAACCTCCTAATGTTGCTGGCTCGGTCATTAGTCGGGCGATGAAAACCAGACCCTGCATATCCTCTCCATGGACGAGCCGGTTTAACGGCCTTCATTTTTGCGATCTCTTGGCATCGCCAGCCTCCTCGCCTTCGTGATAATGCCCTTCAGCCGAATTTTTCGCCGCTTCGTAAACTCGCTCCACGTAATGAATGTACTCAACATAGGATTTGACATATTCACGGCCGGCCACGACATCATCCTTCTTATATTTCCTCTTGGCCACGGTCTCTTTGAAGCGCGCTTCCAGCCCACTGAGAACCGCGTTTTCTACGAGTTTCGAAAGAGCCGGCAACGAACCGCTGCTCAGCGCTTTGTCGGCCGCCGGGATGGCCGGGCCAAGATCGCGACCCGCTGGTTTTAATCCGGTGTAAGCCGCGCCTTCGCCGGCGCGATGGATCCGCACCAGAGTTTCAAAAAAATAATGATCTGCCAGCGCCTTTGCCGCCGCACTTAGTTTCCGCACGGCGAGGGATTTCTGAAACGCCGCTTTGATTTCAGCTTCGTCGTTTTTTTGGACCCAGACTAGTACCAAATTCACATCTCCACTCTCCAGCGCCGATTGCGCGGCTTTAACCACTGGGCCGTCTAATCCGTCACAGTGTGCGAAGCTCGTCGTCGGTCCGAGCAGAGTAACGACAGTCAGCAAAGCAAATACAGTTTTCATCGCTCGCCCTCCCTAGCCTTTTGTCAATTGCCAGAGTCGTAGTTAAGCAGATCCACGCCACCTCCTCGCCACCAGCACTGATTTAAGCCATCGCCTAAAATCGAAACTCCTCGGCATGGCTTCGCTTTAGGCCGCCGAGACCTTCGTTTCGCTTCCCGCCGCTCCATCCTGTTGTGGCTCGCCAGCCACCTGAACGGCAAACTTCAGAGCTGCAACTCTTGGCTCCTTATCGACCGTCACGGTATCACCGTCTGTGACTTCCCCTTTGACAATCAGACGGCCGAGCGCCGTCTCGATTTCTTTTTGAATTAGCCGTTTTAGCGGACGGGCCCCGTAATTGGGATCATAGCCTGTCGTTGCCAGATGCTCGCGCGCAGCCTCGGTCATCTCCAAAGTGATATGCCGCTCATCGAGCCGCTGTTGCAGCCGGCGCAATTGAATATCGGCGATCGCCTTGAGGTGTTCACGCGACAGATTATGGAACACGACGATTTCGTCGACCCGGTTTAAAAATTCCGGTCGAAACTCGCGTCTGAGCGCTTCGAGCACTTGGGCCCGCATGGGTGCGAATGCCGCCACATCGTCGCGCCCGCGGTAGTTGGCGATCAAGTGGCTGCCGACGTTTGAGGTCATGATCACGACGGTGTTTTTGAAATCGATAGTGCGCCCGTGGCCGTCGGTGAGCCGCCCGTCATCGAGGATTTGCAGCAAAACATTGAACACGTCCTGGTGCGCTTTCTCGATTTCATCGAACAACACGACGGCATAGGGACGGCGCCGCACCGCTTCGGTGAGCTGGCCGCCTTCTTCGTAACCGATATACCCCGGCGGCGCACCGATCAGTCGCGCCACGGTGTGTTTCTCCTGATATTCCGACATGTCTAGGCGCACCATATTGTTTTCGTCATCGAAGAGAAATTCTGCGAGGGCGCGGCCAAGCTCGGTCTTGCCGACGCCGGTGGGACCTAAAAATATAAACGAGCCGATCGGCCGGTTGGGATCTTTAAGGCCGGAGCGTGCCCGCACCACCGCGTCGGCCACCGCCTCGACAGCCTCCTCCTGGCCGACGACCCGCCTATGCAGATGGTCCGGTAGCCGAAGCAATTTCTCTTTTTCCCCTTCGAGCAAGCGCGACACAGGAATCCCAGTCCAGCGCGAGACTACGGATGCGATATCGTCTTCGTCGACCTCCTGCTTGAGTAATTGCATGCCGCCGCTGTGGCGCACGCGCTCTTCTTCGGCCGCCAGCTCCCGCTCGAGTTGGACGAGCTTGCCGTACTTCAGCTCGGCCATCCGATTCAAATCGTAGTCCCGCTCAGCTTGCGCCATGGCGAGTTTATTTTTTTCGATCTCTTGTTTGAGACTGTTCAACCGGCCGATGTTCTGCTTTTCCACTTCCCAATGGGCGCGCAATTCCCCCTGTTCCGCCTTTAATCCTGCCAGCTCGTTATCAAGCTTGACCAAGCGCTCGCGCGACGGCTTATCCGTCTCCTTGCGCAGCGCTTCCCGTTCGATCTCCAGTTGCATGACCCGACGCGATACCTCATCCAGCTCAGTGGGCATGGAATCGATCTCGGTGCGCAACTTGGCCGCCGACTCGTCCACCAGATCGATCGCCTTATCGGGCAAGAACCGATCGCTGATGTAGCGATGTGACAAGACCGCGGCAGTCACCAGCGCCGCATCTTTGATGCGAACGCCATGATGCACTTCGTAGCGTTCTTTGAGCCCGCGCAAAATCGAAATCGTATCCTCGACATTGGGCTGATCGACCAGCACCGGCTGGAAACGTCGCTCGAGAGCGCGGTCTTTCTCGACATATTTGCGGTACTCATCCAACGTGGTCGCGCCAATGCAGTGTAGCTCGCCGCGGGCCAACATCGGCTTGAGCAAATTGGACGCATCCATGGCGCCTTCCGCCGCGCCGGCGCCGACCACGGTATGCAATTCGTCGATGAATAGAATCACATCACCTTCGGATTCCTGAACCTCTTTGAGAACCGCTTTGAGCCGTTCTTCAAACTCGCCGCGGAACTTGGCGCCTGCAATGAGTGCGCCCATGTCGAGCACGATCAAACGGCGGTTCTTAAGACTCTCCGGTACATCGCCACGGACAATACGCTGCGCCAAGCCCTCGACGATCGCGGTCTTGCCGACGCCGGGATCGCCGATCAGCACCGGGTTGTTCTTGGTCCGGCGCGACAGCACTTGGATAATCCGTCGGATCTCATCGTCGCGCCCGATCACCGGATCGAGTTTGCCTTGACCGGCCAACCGGGTGAGATCGCGGCCGTAGCGCTCCAGGGCTTGATAGGTCGTTTCCGGATTAGCTGAGGTAACCCGCTGGCTGCCGCGAATTTTTTTGATCGCTGTCAGCAGGCGCTCGCGGCTTAAGCCCAAAGACCGCAGGAGCCGCGCCACCGCGCCGCGCTCGTCGGTAAGCATCGCTAGAAGCAAATGCTCGACGCTGACGTACTCGTCCTTAAGAGTCTTCGCTTCGTCTTCGGCCTGGGTCAGGAGTCGCGCCAATCCATGAGTAAAATAAACTTGCTGCGCTTCCATGCCCGGCCCGGAAACCTGAGGCATGGCATTAAGCTCGTGCTCAATCCGTTCGCGCACCGAGCTGGGAGCAATGGCCGCGATGGCCAAGCAGCTCGCCGCCAGGCCATCCTTATCTTCCAAGAGCGCCGCCAAAAGATGTATGGAATCAACGCCCTGGTGATTCCGCCGGACAGCCAACTCTTGAGCGCTGCGCAACGCGGCCTGCGATTGCTCGGTCAGGCGATTGAGATCCATGATTCACTACCTCGGTTTTATGACCGATATCATCGCTTCTCACGAATGCACATCTCAGCCGTCAGCTTTCCTACACCTGCGAAGAGTGCCGCAGCCCAATACACCAATGAGGCAATAACGCACAAAGCATACCAGTGAAAAAAGTCGCTTTAGTAACATCTCAATTTTTTCAACGATGGCATACGCTTTGCCTTGATCGTGGCTTAGATGGCCATTTTAACAAAGCCGATTAACAACTGACGCAGACACAAATGAAACCCCAATCGATCGGGAACAGTCTAAATTTCCGCATTGCACGCCGACTTGACGAAGTCGCGCAAATACTAGCTTTGCAGGGAGCCAATCCGTTTCGTGTACAAGCCTATCAACACGCCGCAGAGACCCTCAGGCGACTCACTCGCCCC
>DASSGE010000688.1:0-2597 GCA_035693605.1 Binatia bacterium | reverse complement strand
TGCGCGCATCAGGGCGTCGACATGATCTACGGCCGCATCGAGCCGGACGGGTTGCGCTGCATGTACCATGGCTGGCTGTTCGATAATTGCGGCAAGGTGGTTTTACGCGGCGAATGGCTACCGGAAAAGGAGCGGCGCTGGGATGTCGGACAGCCGGCGTATCCTTGTATAGAGGCAAGCGGGATCATTTTTACTTACATGTCGTCCGGCGACCCGCCGGAGTTGCCTGGCGACGAGATGCTCGCCAACCTGCCGGTGGCGGATATTGCGACGAAAGAGCTTTACAGTGAAAATTATCTGCGACGGATGAGCGAAATTACCGAAGCCGCTCCGGATGATGTGGGCTTCGTCATGCCCAATATTCTAGCTTGGGACGGCGCGAAATCAGGCTCGCAAAGTTGGCTTCGTTGGCACGTACCGGTGGATGACAGCACGCATGTGGAATTCACCTTGCGCTATGACGGAGGATTGCCGTTCTCTGGGCAGCCTTGGGCGTCGTCACTCGAGACGCTGCTCGCGGCGATCGAAACCACCCGCGCCGAGCCAAAAATCGCCGTGTCTCTCGGCGAGCAGAAGTAGTCTCGCCGGCGCGATCAAGCCAGTAACCTGCCAAGATTGACGATCACTTCTTCGATGTCGTCCAGCGAGTTCCAGCGCGGCGAGCCGCCCATGTGCGGGGTGACGATGACGTTGGGAAATTTTATCAGAGGGTCGTTAGCGTCGCCCGGTTCTTCGTAGAAGGTGTCGAGGCCGAAGCCGGCCAAACGTTTCGATTCTAGAGCATGTTGAAGTGCGCGGCGCTCGACCAGATTCGGCTGCGAGACGTTGATTAAAAACGCGCCTGGTTTGATCACCGACAGTTGCGCCGCGTCGATGAAGTTTACCGTCCCGGGGCTGCGCGGCAGGTGCAGGCTGACGAAGTCGGAGGTCGTGAGCAGCTCGTCCGCAGATAAATAGGTCGCGTGGTACTCTTGCTCCACTTGCGCAGGCAAGCGCGTGCGCTGGTGGTAGACGATGCGCATGCCGAGAGCGATGGCGCGCAGCGCCAGTTCTCTGCCGATCTCGCCCAAGCCGACGATGCCCAACTGGCGCTGATAGAGCGTAATCATGTTCGGTATGCGGGCCCAATTACCATTGGGCGTGTGTTTGCGATTGTAGGTCGTCGGCTGATAGCCCGCGGCTGTGAGTTGCTCGACGCTGATCAAATTGGCGTTCTGCGTCACTTGGCGTGCCAGCGCGAGCATGAGCATCAAGGCCTGCTCGGCGGTGGAAATATTCGCCCGGCGTCTAATGGTTAAAACTTTCGCGTTGGCTTTTGCACAAGCATCTTCGTCGATGTTGCGCGTGGTAAAGCCGTACTTCTGGACGTATCTGAGATCGTTGCCAGCGGCGGCAACCTCCTTTAGCCCGACCGTAAGTTCCTCGACGACCGCGACGGTCGCGCCGGGCAGATTCGCCAACAAATCTTCCTGGCTGTCGACTAGCTGAACATCCGACGGATATAGATTTGCCGCCTGTGCGCGGATCTTGTCGCACCAGCCGCGAAAGTCGGGGAGGTCGTGCAAGCAGAAGTGGGCGAAGGCTTCGATGCGCTCTTCGCTCGCACTCGGGTCGAGCACGACGTTGATCAAGCGCAGGAAGGTATCGTTTTCGACGACGAGTTTTAATTTTGGCGATGTGGGCATGGTTCAAAAAATTCAGTTCAAAGGTTCAAGGTTCAAGGGTTCAATCGGATTTCCAACGTTGAACTTTGAACCCTTGAACCTTGAACGAGTACTCAGGGTTCCGGGTCGATTTTGAGCGCCTGCAAAACTCTGGTGAACATGTTGTAGGTGCCGATGAGCATGGTCAGCTCGACAGTTTGGCGCTCGTTGAAGTGTTTGCGCACTTCGGCGAATAAGTTGTCCGGCACGTCGATTTGTCGCGTCATCGCGTCGGTATAGGCCAGCAGCACGCGTTGCTTTTCGTTGAACAGTTGTGAGGGTTGCCAGTCGGCGATGGCGGCGACTTGCTCGGCCGTCAGGCCTTCTTTCAGAGCGTAGGACGGGCCATGAGCGCGCTTAACGTACTCGACATTGTTCAATATCGCCACGCGGATCACCGCGATCTCTCGGCATTGGCCGTCGATCTCGGTACCGTAGCGCACCGCTTGATTGAAATTGAACCAGGCGTCAGCCAGCGTCGGGCTGTGCAGCATCAAGCGATAGACATTGATCAAACGCCCGCCGCGGGCGCCTTTGATCTTGGCGATGGTGTCGGCGAGTTCGGGATGATCGGTTTCGCCGATTAACGATACGCGGGCCATTACTTACCTCGTCGGATTAAATTCGTTCAAGCCGTTCAACCGCTTCGCTCTGTTCAATCGCGGCGCTCCGTTCAAGACGTCAGAGCGGGTTCCAAGTGTTCCAGTGGTTCCAATGGTTCCAGTTGTTTAGATCAGACTGCATTGCGGCGTTGCAGGCGCAGCGTGAAGCCGGGGCGTTGAATGAACACGCTGCCGCGATCTTTTTGTTTCGACAGCTCGGCAACCAGATTCAACAGTGGGTTGCCGCCTGAAGTATAGGCGCGCGCCGGACCGGCGGCGTACATGCGGTCGA
>DASSGE010000687.1:0-2781 GCA_035693605.1 Binatia bacterium | reverse complement strand
AAATACCAAGTCGCCAGTTTCGTACTCACCGGTCTCGTCGCCGATCTTGCCCTTGAGCACCAGATAAAACTCACCGCCCAAATGCTGGTGTTTAAGAAACGCGGCGGGCGAAGCATCGGCACTAATGCGATAAAGCACCAGTTCGCGATTGCCGTGCCGCGCCAAGCGCGACATCTCCAGCCCGTTGCCGAAGTCGCGCCAAGTCAATCGCTTAAACGCGCCTTCGTCAAGCTGAATAGTGAGTAAATCGTTGAGCGAACGGCGCAGCACGCCAATGTCATTTTCCGCCACGGGGCCTAAATAACATTTCCATGAGGCGAGGAAAAGGAGCTAATTCTAACTGTTCTTCACCTGAGATCTGCCCAAGGTAGCGGCTTTCAGCTTAAGTGTTGCAAATGGATCATGCCCTGATCCGCGCTGATACCTACTTCGAAACTATCAAGTCAAGCGCGGCCGCACGCTTCCCAAGACCTGGTTTACTTCGCACGACCACCCCCGGCATTGATCATTAAGTGAGAGCGTGAGTGTGAAATCCAACCCGAACTTCTGATGTCGCCGATTTTCACCTTTGCCCAATTAATATTTATGGAGTTCCGCTAGCAATTGTCTCTGCATAGGGGCAAAGACAGTTCCCGTGCAGTTACGCGCGTTGGGAAATCGGTAATCCACGTCCCAGATTCGAGATCAATAGCTGTAATTGTTCGCAGAATTGTGACGTTGAGCAATCTGTACCTGCGCCTTAAGACATTAAACCGATGGCATAATGTTTGCCCTCTTCATTGGCGACGTTTGTTCTCATAAGGTGCTCACATGTCAACCGAACTGATCGTTACTGTTGTCGCGTTTATTTTAATTCTTGTCGGCCTCGGGTTTTGGTTCCTGACACGCCGAAAAACCACCGAACATCTACGCGAACGTTTCGGACCCGAATATGAAAACACCGTGCGAACGCTGCGCAGCCAACAGCGCGCAGAAGCGGAGTTGAGCAAGCGCGAGGAGAGAGTCCGCAAGCTAAATATCGTTCCTTTACCGCAAGCAGAACGCGAGCAATACCAGGAAAAATGGTTGGCAGTCCAAAGCCGCTTTGTGGATGAGCCGGACCGGGCACTCGCCGACGCAAACCAATTGGTGCAACAAGTCATGCGGCGGTGTGGCTACCCTGTGGCCGATTTCGAGCAGTCGGCGGCCGATATTTCGGTCGACCATCCACATGTCGTAGAAAATTACCGAGCGGCTACTCGCATCGCGGATCGCAGCGAACGGTCGGCCGCCAGTACTGAAGAACTCCGGCAAGCACTCGTTCATTATCGGGCTTTGTTTGACGATCTTCTACATTCGGAAGAGCGTAACTTGAATATTAAACCAACCGACACGCGGGTTCGTAAAGGCAAATCCTCGGGGGTTCAACCAAGCCACTAAGGGAGGTATGAAACATGATGGAAAATTCGGAAAAGAAATTAACGACCAAGGACATGGCACGAGCAGAGAGTGATAAGGGGGTCTTTTTGCATGGCAATAAGGATCCAGAGGTGCCGGCCGAGAATAGGATCAAGGACGATGGAGAAGTTCTACCCCCGTCGCACCCAATAAACGGTGACGCGCCAAGTCCTTTACTATCGACAAACGACGATAAAGATTTCCGCGCGCGTTGGCAGAACGTCCAAATCGGTTTTGTCGACGAGCCGCGCCGCGCGGTCGAGCAAGCCGATGAGCTAGTCGCTGAAATTATGCAGCACTTGGCACAAAGCTTCAGCGATCAAAGGAGCCGCCTTGAATCTGAATGGGAGCATTCCGATAAGGTGTCAACCGAAGAATTGCGTCTAGCGCTGCGCCGTTATAGATCCTTTTTCGACCGGCTTCTTTCGGTTTAGACGGAAGCTACAGGATGCACGGCGCCCTAGGGCGGCACGAGCAGATTTAGTGGGTCAAGGTCGTAGCCACCCAAAAATCCGTTCGACACAAGCTTCCGGCTTGAGTTCCAGTGTGCGTAAGTGAATCTCTGGCGCCTCGGGAATTTCATACGCGCTGTCGATGCCGGTAAAATTTTTGAGCTCGCCGCGCCGGGCCTTTGCGTATAGCCCTTTAACATCACGGCGTTCGCATTCATCCAATGGCGTGTCGACATAAATTTCGACGAACTCGCCGGGCTCAAACAGATCGCGCGCCAGTTGGCGTTCGGCGCGGTAAGGTGAAATGAATGAGACGATGACGATCAAGCCCGCGTCGACCAGCAACTTGGCCACTTCACCGATGCGCCGAATGTTTTCGACCCGGTCGGCTTCGGTGAAGCCCAGATCGCGATTGAGCCCGTGGCGGACGTTGTCGCCGTCGAGAATGTACGTGTTTCGCCCGTCCGCGTGTAGCCGCTTATCGAGCAAATTGGCAATTGTCGATTTACCCGACCCCGATAGCCCGGTAAACCATAAGCAGCGTGGCTGCTGCCCCATCAAGGCCGCACGCGCTGACTTGGTCACTTCGAGCGCTTGCCAATGGACATTAACGGCCCGGCGCAAGGCGAAATGAATTACGCCGGCGCAAACGGTTTCGTGGGTCAGTTTATCGATTAGAATAAACCCGCCGAGACGTCGATTGTCGCGATATGGGGCAAACGGCACCGGCCGGTCGAAACTGACATTCACCGTGGCGATTTCGTTTAGGCCTAACATTTTGGCGGCAAGATGGGCGCCGCTATTGATGTCCAGACGATGCTTAATATGCGTCACACTTACGTTAGCGGACTTGCTATGAATCTGCGCCGCGTAGGTTCGCCCTGGGAGCATG
>DASSGE010000686.1:0-5233 GCA_035693605.1 Binatia bacterium | reverse complement strand
TGAGGGAACGTCACGAGGTAGCGATGATAGGTCTCGATAGAGTTGCGCGCCGCTGCCAGTTTACGAATGCGGCGCAATCGAGCAAGTATCCGGACAAGCTCTGAGCCAAGCGCTGAAACACCGATGACAAGAACAATCGATATAGCAACACTCGTTAGGAAGCTCACGGACTCCTCAATTAGTCTTTCATTACTTCATCCGAAAACTCGGCGGCACCACTTCATCGATGCCTTTGCCGGTCCAGTGCCATTTGGCAACGCTGTCCCAGACCTGCTCGCCTTTGGCCTGGACTTTGTCGAGCAGTTCGCTTTCGTCGAGGCGCAGAAATTTACCGTTGTCGACTAGCGTTTCGCCGTCGACGATCACTGTGCGCACATCGCGGCTGACGGCTGTTTCCATCAGCGAGCGGATCGGATCGTGCACCGCGCCGAAAGCGATGTCGCGCAGATTGACGATGGCGATGTCCGCTTTCGCGCCTTTCGCCAATCGGCCGATATCGTCGCGGCCGAGCATCTTGGCGCCGCCCAGAGTAATCGAATTGAAGACATCGCGCGGGTGGCCGGCGAGAAAACTCTTGTCGGCGATGCGCGATGCGATCCCGGCATAGCGCATGTCGGAAAGAATGTCCTTGGGAAACGTATCCGTACCGATGCCCATATTGATGCCGGCATGGCGGTAGCGGTCGAAGGATTCCATCAGAATGCCCAACTTCAAATATTTGAGCGGGCTGTAGGCCACAGACGCACCGGAGTCGCTAATTATTTTTAAATCGTCGCCGTAGGGGTACGCGAGCCAGCTATGGCCGCTGACAAAAATACAATGGGACAACGAGACGTCCGGCGCGAGGAATCCGAGCTTTTTCAAAAGTTCGATGGGCGTGCAACGTTCGCGCGCCATGACCGTGTGGAACTCGAAGAGATTGATCGTCGCGTGGATTTGAATGCCGACGCCAACATCCTTGGCAGCGTTCCTCGTGTCCTGCAACAATGCCGGCGTGCAGGAGTCGACATGGCCGGGGAATAACATCGCGGTCATGCGGCCGCTGCAAGCGCCGTCGTATTTCTTGGCGAACTCGACGGCGCTTTGCAACCCCTTGCTGCCGCGCTCGTCGTCCCAATCGTATTCCAGCCGGCCTTGTTTATCGTGGAAGAAGGACACGTTCTTGTAGCTCGGCCCGGCGACGCAGCGAATGCCGACCTGATCGATCATGTCAACGTAACGCGCTGGATCGCCGCCGGCTCCGCCAATGTCGAAGGAGGTGGTCACGCCGCTTTTCAAGACGTGAATAATCGAAAACCGCTGGCCGATGTCGACATCTTTTAGATGCGCCGAGTGCGCGCCCTCGCGGGTCGGCCCGCCGTGCGCGAGATAGTTCGACGCGAAAAAGTCGGTCTTGGTCGAGTCGGCGAGAATATAGTCGCTGGCATTGATGCCGGAGTGAAAATGCGTATCGATAAATCCCGGCGAGACTAAGCAACCTTTGGCATCGATCTTCTTATTTACCGGTTGGTTATACTCCTTGCCGACGAATTCGATGCGGTTACCGTCGTAAACAACAACACCATCTTTGATGATTTCATGTTCGTTGCCGTCGAAGCCGACCACCCAGCCCCCTTGGATCAGTGTTATCATTGCCCTTGCCTTTCGGAAAATAGAGAGTACGAACCAGTGGCAGGACTAACAAAAGTAAATTCTTAAGACAAGCTGCGACCGTAAAACCAGCCTTGTCATTTCGACCGGAGGGAGCAATCTTCTGGAGCTGACTCGAACAAACCGTTGGATAGTTTGTTATCGAAAGACCGACTACCGAGCAGATCCCGCTACCGCCCGGAACTCCTTGGCGAAACTTTTACAAGGCGATTTCATACGCGGTGCCGCCACCATTCTCCGCCGGTGCCGAGCCACCAATATTGAAATAGTCGCGTCAGCAGACTGAGTAAAAACCGGATTGGCCTGGGCGAGACCAAACAGAAATGCAACGCGACGCCAACGACAAGCAGGCACTTGGCGAGGCGATTGAAATAGCTGAACGGGAGACTCAGTCGCGCGCCTTGCCCCCACGTCTAACTCCTTACGCTTCTATTTGCCCCACAGCTCCCTCTGAAAGCCGCTCTTCTCCAAGTGATTAACGAAACTGTTATCGTAAAGCTCTTCCGCCCTCCGTTTCACCGGTAATCCGGAGGCGCGGTGCAGTTCGACCGACTCGCCAACCGCCTGTCCTGGGATGATCATGCGCCGGTCGATAATATCTCGCGCGTAAACATTATAGGAGCTGGTGAGCGCTTCCTCGTCCTTGATGCGCATCACTTTGGCCAACGCCGCTTTGGTTTTCGCCGGATTCTTCTCGGTAAACTGCACCGCTTCGCCGAATGCGGCAACCATGCGCTGGACGACTTCCGGGCGCTCGCGGATGAACCGCGAGCTGGCATGCAGCGAGCTGTAGACGAACGGCAAATCCATGTCGATCAGCCGATAGACCACATTGTAGCCGTCGTTCTTAGCGCGCACGTCCAGTGGCGGCGTAATCACGACACCTTGAACTAGGTTGGCCGTCATCGCCTGGTAGCGCTCCGATTGACTGCCGCCGATCGGCCGCATGGTGACATCGGCAATGTTAAATCTCTTGACCAGTTGGCGCGACAGCCGATCGCTGAGATCGCCGGGACGCACGACGCCGAGCGATTTGCCGCGGAGATCTTCGAGCCGGCGAATATCTTTCTGCGTCACCAAGACGAAGGGCATTTTCACCAACGGCGCGGCGACAATCTTGGCATCGATACCGCTGGTCAGCGCGGGGATCGTCGCCTCCGCGGCGCAGTAGAGAAACTGAATTTCATCCGCCATTAGCGCCGCCAACGACGGTCCGCTGCTGCGGATATAGATATGTTCGAGTCTGAAACCGTATTTCTCGAAGAGATTATTTTCCAGCGCCGCGTAAAGATGGACGAAACCGCCGGTGACCGAGCAGGTCGCGATGCGCAAGCGCATTGGCGCTTCGCCAGGTTTGGCGATATACGGATTGGCCTGGGCCATTCCAGCCTTTAAACACAGCGCAATCACTAAGACCGGCAGAGCCCGCGCAAGAAAATCAGTTGTTACTGACCTGTAAACTAACTTTTCCGACGTCAATTTTAACTCCTAAATTTTAATCTTGTAGCCTCATCGGCTCCAGAGCTCCCGTTGAAAACCGCTTCGCTCCAGATTGTTGACAAAGGTGTTGTCGTAAATATCTTCGGGTTTACGTTTAACCGGCGCCCCTAGAGAACGATAGAGATCGAGCGAATCGTTCACCGCCTGGCCTGGGACGATCATGCGCTTGTCAACAAGGTCTTTGGTATAAACGTTATACGAAACCTGGAGGGCTTCTTCGTCTTTTGTCCGCATAATCTTCGCGATGGCGGATTTGGTTTTCGCCGGATTCTTGTCGACATAGTGGATCGCTTCGGCGAAGGCTGCGACCATGCGCTGGACCGCTTCGGGACGGTCGCGCACCGCTCGCGAACTCGCGTGGAGCGAGCTGTATATGAACGGTATATCCAAATCGATCAGGCGGTAGAGCACGTTATAACCGTCGTTCTTGGCGCGCACATCGATAGGCGGCGTGACCACGACGCCCTGCACCAGATTGGCAACCATTGCTTGGTAACGTTCGTTCTGACTGCCTCCGATGGGACGCATGGTCACTTCGGCAACGTTAAACCGCTTGACCATCGAGCGGGATAAACGATCGCTCAGATCGCCGGCCCGTGCCACACCCAACGCTTTACCTTTGAGATCCTCCATACGGCGTATCTCCCTGCGCGTCACCAAGACATAAGGCAGTTTCACCAGCGGCGCCGCGACTAGCTTGGCGTCGACGCCGGCGGCGAGTGACGGCAAAGTCGCATCGGCGGCGCAGTAGAGAAATTGGACCTCGTCGGCCATCAGTGCTGCCAGTGCCGGCCTGCTGCCGCGAATGAAGACATGTTCCATTTTGAAGCCGTATTTATCGAAAAGATCATTTTCGAGCGCAGTATAGAGATGCGCGAATCCGCCGGAGACAGCGCAAGTCGCGATGCGAATATTCAAGGGCCGCTCGCCGGGTCGCGCGAGATAAGGATTGACTTGGGCAAATGCAGTGCTGGTAAGTAAAATAATCAATGTGAGTAGCGACAACGGCCGATGGATCGACGACTCGTACCAACCGCCACAGCGACTTACGCGCCTCACTGTCGAAAACCACAGACCCATTTAGCTACCTCGCCAAAATAAACCCGGCTGCCCGGCGCGGATATTAGACGATTCTCCCAGGCTGCTCAATGCACCCGGGCGCAAATTCATAATCTAAGATCAGGCGGACACTTGGAAAGTTAAACAGCTGCCGACGTGCAGCGCAGCTGTTAAGGAAATGTCATTGGAATTACTCTGTCGCAGGGTATGGAAAGGAAAAGCTGAAAACCGCTCCTGCCGGTAGACCTGCTTGAGAGGTAGGGCAAGCTGAGCGGTCGCAACCCGTCGCTGGTCAGCGTTTCAAGGCTAGAAACAAACTACTTTGACCGCGACGAACCAAAAACAGCACAGATTTGGCTTTATCGTTGCGGGCAATCTCGCGATTGTAGTCAGCGAGACTTTTAACCGCTTGGCGATTGATCTCGACGACAACATCGCCCGCGCGCAAGCCCGCTTCGTCAGCCGCGCTGCCGGGCTTCACCGCGGAGATAACCAGTCCATCCGCACGTTCCAAACCCAGATTCTCGGCCAATTGCGGTGTCAGAGGCTGAACTGTTAAACCGAGTTCGCCTTCTTGCGTCGATGCGGCGACCTCGACATCCTTCATCTCGCCTACGGTGATCGGCAACGTGGTTTCCCTGCCGTCGCGTATCAATTTCAGTTGCACCGCCGACCCTGGCGCCAGCCGCGCGACCTGTTGTGGCAGATCGGCGGAGTCCTTGATCGGCCTGCGGTCGAACTCGATGATCACGTCGCCGGTTTTGACACCGGCGCGCTCGGCCGGACCGCCCTTGACGAGGTCCGCCACCAAGGCTCCACGCGCGGGAGTGATGCCAAACGATTCGGCGATCTCGGGACTGACCCTTTGGACCGATGCGCCGATGAAACCACGCACGACTTTGCCCTTATCGCGCAACTGCGGCAACAATTCTTTGACGGCATTGGACGGGATGGCGAAGCCAATGCCGATATTGCCGCCGGACTGGCTGAAGATCGCTGAGTTGATACCGACAACCTCGCCGCG
>DASSGE010000685.1:0-6098 GCA_035693605.1 Binatia bacterium | reverse complement strand
GCGGACCGTCTGCGCAGTGCCAGCATTGGCCACTGGCGCATCGTTCACTGCGGCTATATTGACGTTAACCGTGATCGTATCGCTACCGCCCATGCCATCCGCTACTTGCACGACAAAGTTGTCGGTGCCGTTGAAGTTAGGGCTGGGAGTGTAGCCGATCAACCCTGCTGCGCCACTGGCGCTGGCCGCGCCATGACCCGCAGGCGTGCTGATGCTCCACGACAAGATATCTGTTGCGTCCCTGTCCGTGGCATTGAGAGTCAAGCTGAATGCGCTCGGAGAGCCGTCTTCACTCATGTTCACCGTGACCGGCTTCGCGCCAGTGATGACCGGCGGGTGGTTTTCCGGGATAATCACCACTGGGCCCGCGAGATTGATCGCCACATTCTGCGCGGCGATAAGGCCCCCGACCCCCGCAACTCCGTTGCTATCCGGTGCACCGCATCGTGGCGACAACGGGAGCTGCTGATCCAGGGCCGTGGGATTATCGCAGAGCGCCTCGCCGAAGTTATCAGGGTCAAGATCAATCTGCCCCGTGTACTTGTAGTACTCGAACCGCCGGCTCACGGCTTCATTGCCTTCGCCAACCTCTGCCGCGCCGCCGAATTCTTGCTCGCCGTTGCCACTCGGGCCAGCCTGAAGCAAAACCCACTCGATTTCAGGCGGCTCTATCTGCTCATTGGGCACGAAATCGAAGTTCGGATCATCGATGACCATATGGTCAAGATCGTCCGCTTGGAGCGCAATGGGCAGTTCGCTCACGTAGACTTTAGCCCACAACGGTTCGCCCCACTTAGCAGGGGGGACCGGCGCGGGCGGCGTAATAACCGCCGCCGCGACCGGCTGCGCACCCGGTACGGCGGGTGGAGTGACGTTCCAGACCGGCGCAGGAATCGGCACATTGCTGCCAAACGCCGTCAGCGTGCCTGGCGCGGCGGTGCTCGCGACTAACCAGCGATACGTCGTCTTGGTCGGCGTAGCGTTTAACGAGGCGCCGAAGTGATCGCAGCCGGAACTGAGATAATTAGGATCGCCTCCGGTCCAGCACGAGTGCCCTTGTGTCGGCGGATAGGGAGCGACCGCAATTGGCGTCGTCGCGGACCAGGTGCCGGACGAATATGAGGCGGCATAGCGAATGATTACGCCGGTTTTGGCGGCATTAACTACCACTGTCGGGTCGCCGTAGCGTTGGTACGGAGTGCCGAATGTGTAAGCGACGTCAGACGCAGATATTCCCTCCAACTCGATTTCAAAGCCGTGAGTTTCCCCTCCGGTGTCGTTGATCACATCGAAATTATCCAGCGTGCCGTAAATGGTCTGGGCAGTCGCTACAGATGTTGGGTAACCGACGATCAATAGAAACAGCAACGTGATCATCGGCGCACAAAGTAAGAAAAGCCGTCGGTACTTCATGACAAGCCTCCTCCCAGGCAAACCATCAAAAGTTAGTCTTCCAATGTCTTCCGAAACTTTTCCCGCCAAGCTAACAAAGCTCCCTCCTTCCATGAATTCGAAAGTCCATTTGTTGGCGCGTCAAAATCACACCCCCGCTGGAAGAACAGCATATCTCTCCAGCTTAGGTTGCTGTTTCCGCAAATTACGGACCAAAATTCGGCAGGTGAGCAACAATCGCGGCGGGCAGGTCGATTAGTACTTCAGCAGGTCAAAAGACCGATGTAATCACAGTCGATCGTGTTTTTTTCTGCCAAAACGCGACGGCCGGACAAGCGCTTTCGCCGGATAACGACGCGTGATCATTTTTCTTGGATCGTCAGAAATGAAAACCATGGGTCAACGATTTCTTAAATCATGGAATTCTCGTTTGGCAAAAGAAAACGGAATATCTCACACGGGCAACATCCACCTGACGAAGGATCGAAATAATTTCCTGGTCGCCGATTGATGTCAGCGTGGGTCGCAAGGAACATGTCGAAGAAACGGCCGGCGGCGCGCAAGAAGTAGAATGCCCGGCTCTCGGGCTTCACACATCATACCCAAGCGAAGCAGCCGCCGAAGAACCGAGATTACTTGTCCGCGGTAGTCGAACGAATCGCTGCCAGACGCCGCTGCGCTTCATCGTCTGAAAGCGACTCCAACTCAGCCAACAAGCGTTCCAGATTGTCCGCACCGAGGGTTTCACCTCGGTGCGCCGTGATCTCCATGGCCATCGCGGCGACCGTCGGCGATTGAAACAATGATCGCAGCGGTAACTCCAAGCGGAGTTGTTGAACGATTTGCGCCACGACCCGTGTGGCAGCGAGCGAATCGCCTCCTAGATCATAAAAGTTATCGTGGATGCCGACGCTGTCGAGTTCCAAGACCTCCTGCCAAATCCCGGCGAGCCGTCTCTCCAGGGCGGTACTGGGCTCGACGTACGCGAAATCCAGATCGGGACGAAGGTTGGTCGGCGCCGGCAAAGCGCGACGATCGATTTTCCCATTGGGCGTCAGTGGCAGCGCGGCGAGTACGACGAATCCCGAGGGGATCATGTAGTCGGGGAGTTTGTTCTTAAGATACATTCTTAAAGACTCAACCTTGGGCGGCGCCGCAGATTCGGCCGCGGTGAAGTAGGCAACCAGCTTTTCTGAACCTGATTGACCAGTCATGCCAAGAATTACCGCCTCGTTCACGGCGGGATGTTCCATCAATGCACGTTCGATTTGTTCCGGCTCCACACGAAAACCACGCACCTTGATCTGAAAGTCTTTGCGTCCCAAATGAAGCAATCCGCACTCCGCGGTCATGCGCCCGAGGTCGCCGGTTAGATAAATGCGCTCACCGCTGCGCGGATCGAGGCGAAACTTTTCGCTGCTAAGCTCCGGCAGGTGCCAATAACCCGGAGCGATGAATCGACTCTTGAGCGCGATCTCCCCGGTCGCGCCGAACGGGACGGCTTCGCCATCGTCGTCCAAGATCAGCAACTCTTTGCCCTCCGGCGCCCAGCCCAACGGCAGCGGACCGGGGCTGATCGCTGTCGAGCGGTCCATCAGCCGCCAGCTGATGGTTTGCGTCTCGGTGGCGCCGATGCGATGCAGAAAAACGCTGTCCCGGGAAAAATGCTTTTGGTAACTCTCGACATCGCTATGAAACACCGGACTGCCGGACAAATGGACTAGCCGCAACGCAGGGAATCGCTCATCCTCCGTCAAAGTCTCGATCATCCGTCGATAAAGCGTCGGGACCGAATGCCAGACCGTAATCTCTTCATGCCGCAACCAAGCAGCCAGACCAGACAGGCCCGATCCAGTTACGTCGTAAGGGAAAAGGCACGCGCCGGTCAGGAGCGCCGCAAAAAGATGAAGCTCGCAGGCGCGAAAACTCAAAGAATGAAGCAATGTCAGTCGATCGTGACAGCTCACATGAATCTGGTTTACATAGCAGCGGACCTCGTGCAGCGTGTTTATGTGCTTTTCGGCTACCCCTTTGAAACGTCCCGTCGAGCCCGAAGTGTGTAATACGTACGCAAATCGGTCGCCGGTTTGCGAAATTTCGGGATTATCATCGCGCTCCGCACTTTCAGCGTCGTCCAGTAGAACGATTAGGTTCCCCGCACCAAAGAGTTCATGAACCGTCGAAGTGCTCGATCGGTCGGTGACGATAACCGCCGCGCCGCAATCCTTAGCCACCGAGATATTGCGCGACGGCGGATACGACGGGTCTAAAGGCACGTAAAACTTGCCGGCCTTGAGAATTCCTAGCAGCGCGATGACCATTGCCGACTGATCATTCAAATAGATCCCGATCGGCTCCGCTCTAGGGCCGCGGAGCGACAAGATACGGTGTGCGATTCGATTCGCAGCGCGATTCAATTGCTCGTAAGTAAAAATTCGACCTGCCTGTTTCACGGCCAGTCGATCCGGAAACAGCCGTGTCATCTTTTCAAATCGTGCGGTGATCGATTGCTCGACATCTGCTGCGGTAAATTCACTAAAGCCGCCGGCAGGATGCCAGCACTTTTCTCGTAGAGCTTCTTGATCAGCGGGCAATTTCATTGCACTGGACTCAAAGCGCTTCGCGAAATCGCAATCGTTCCATCGTGTGCGTCCGTTTCTTTGTGATCATCGCTCCAAGGGGAACTTTCCTGCATCCAAAACATATGTCGAAGAAACCGGCGGCGGTGAATCAAAGTGTGATGCCGTGAA
The DNA here is from genome assembly GCA_035693605.1 of Binatia bacterium. Taxonomy (GTDB): domain Bacteria; phylum Desulfobacterota; class Binatia; order UBA9968; family UBA9968; genus DP-20. Next base: position 1,956 of record DASSGE010000685.1, on the reverse strand, counting down.
CGCGTGGTGAGCCGCTGGTTGCTGAAACCAAACAGCGGCTGCGATCAGCTTCAGGATTGGCTTCGGCCACTCACATTTGCCTTGGTCGGTATCGAAAACCGGAACATCGAGCCGGCCGCTTCTTTTTCCACGGACACCTTGCCACCGTGAGCCTCAGTAAACGTCTTGACGATGGCGAGTCCAAGACCCGTTCCACCCGCGTTCTCCGGGTCGGATTCTCCCTTGTCGAAGACTTTTTCGAGAAGCTCGTCGGGGATTCCCGCACCATTGTCGCGCACCCAGCACTCAACGGCGCCGTCCGCCGCAAGTTCCCGTGCCCCGATGGTGACCACTCCGCGTGGCGTGTACTTGATCGCATTGGCAATCAAGTTCTGAAAGATCCGCCTCAATAAACTGGCGTCGGCATAGACGACCAAGTCGTCGGGGATAGTGTTAATCAGTTGGGTACTGGCGGTTCCTGCCACCGGATGGAGATCGTGAATGAGGGCCTCGACTAGGGGCCACAAATCGAACTCACGCCGCTCCAATTTGACCCCGACTTCGGTCTGCAAGTGCGTGTTTTCCTCGAGTACCTTGCCGACCAGCGCTTCGAGTTGCTGCACGCTGCGACGCAGCGCCTTTAACATCTGGGTTGTTTCAGCGTTGGCGCCTCGCTGCGGAAGTGTCAGTTCCAGGACCCGCCCCGCCAGCGAAATAGCACTAAGTGGCGTCCGCAGATCGTGCGCCACAAAGGCGAGATACTCTTCGCGCCGCCGCTGCACATCGAGAGCGCGTTGAGTGGCATAGGTCTGCAAGGCCAAGCCGATCGCACGATCGAGGACGCGATTTATAACGTGGAAGGGCCGCCCTTGCAGGTTTAAACCGTTGTCATCGGCAAGATCGTGGATACAGCCGCGCAGAATATTGTACTCTGCAACGACCTCTTCGATGTCAAATGCCTCTTGGAGACGCTGCAGACCATGAGCCGGAGGACTGCTTTCGCTGAGCGCCTCTGGGATCGTCTGATCAGATTTTGATCTTAGAGCCACAGCCAATTCGTCAAGCAGTCCGGGAATGTGATCGTTGAGCGTCGGGACGTCGAGCTGCCGCGCTGAAGGGAGTTGCCGCACCTGTAACCGCCACCGCGCAAGCAACGCATCATGTTCCCTCTCAAAGAGCGTGGCCAATTGATCCAAAACGTCGATGGTCATCCTCCCTCCAACCTCGACAACGGGTTGCCGAAGTCCCAGCCCTTAGCGGCCGAACCCATCAATAATTGTTCCGGCGAGATTCTCATATCTTCCATATGCACGGCGGAAAACTCAGCCTAAATTGCCTTTACGTTCTAACCGGGATTTACCGGAACGAGATGTCGATCCGACATTCACTGAAAGTCATTCCCGTATGTTCGCCGCCAACGGCGCCGGCCGGCAAGCTGCAAATCTAACTTGTCAGCCGCACTTCGTAGACAAACACGTCGATATTATTCATCTATTGCTTCGGGTAAGGCGCAAGACGCGCTGTTTAAGGCTTAGCAGTGACGCGCATTCGGAAAATAGGCTACACTATTTTTTCTCGGACAGCGAATAATGCCCGACGAATCACAGTCGGTATCAAGGAGTGTCCTCAATGAAAGCCCGTGTCCTTAGCTTAGGCATCGCATTGATGAATTTGCTTCTAGTCCTTGGGCCATCAACTAAACTGTTTGCCGCCGACTCCCCCGCCGTGCTGACGGTGCGCGACTCCGGCACGCCGCTATACGCCCAGCAAGATCGCGAGAGCGAGCCGATGGATCGACTGCAAAAGGGCGAAACCCTGACGCCGATGGCGGAGAGCGTCGGCCAGGAGATCTGGTATATGGTGCGCACCAAGCAAGGCCAGATCGGCTGGGTGCGAGGGTCGGACATCGCCGTCAGCCCGCAAGTCAAGGATTCGTTCAAGGAAAAAGAACCCGTATCTTCCAATTGGGGCGCTGTC
>DASSGE010000684.1:0-2004 GCA_035693605.1 Binatia bacterium | reverse complement strand
ACAAAAATCCCGCAGCATCGTTCCCAAACTCGCCGGGCTGTTCGCTCTCGATGCGTTCGCTGGCGCTTTCATCGTGCAAAGTATCGTCGCCTACTGGTTTTATCTGCGCTACCAAACCGACTTGAACGCGCTGGGCGGGATATTTTTCGGTACCAATATTTTCGCCGCTCTTTCGTTTCTCGCCGCGCCGGCGATTGCGCGGCGATTTGGCCTACTCAATACGATGGTGTTCACTCACCTGCCGTCAAATTTTTTAATTCTGCTGGTGCCGCTGATGCCCAGCGTTGAATCGGCGACCGCGGTGCTGCTGTTGCGTTATTTGCTGTCGCAGATGGATGTGCCGACGCGCCAGTCCTATACGATGGCGGTCGTCGATGCCGATGAACGCGCCGCGGCAGCAGGTGTGCTCTCCGTCGCGCGCAATGCCGGCGCAGCGGTGGCGCCGCTGTTCACCGGCGCGATTTTAGCGGCACCCTCGTTGGGATTGCCATTTTTGCTGGCCGGCGGCATCAAGATTATCTACGATCTCTGGATCTTCGCGGTGTTCCGGCACGTAAAGCCGCCGGAGGAGAATATAATCTGACGACGTTAATCACCACGATAAACCGAATCATCGCTTAAATGAAATAGCCGCCTCCGTCCACTTAGGTCTTTTGGGACGGATCCTTTACCGTGGTAGAAACCATTACTTTATCAATCCGCTTCCCGTCCATATCGACGATTTCAAAGCGCAAATCATTCCACTCAAAATGTTCCGATGCCGACGGTACTCGGCCCATTTGGGTGTAAATGAAGCCGCCTAAAGTTTGGAAAGTATCTTTTCTCTCACCGGGCAAATTATCGAGGTGGAAAATTTCTTTAAATTCGTCAATCGATAACATTCCATCGAGCAGCCAGGAGCCATCTTTGCGTTGCACGGCTTTTGGTTCCGTCGGAACTGTGCCTAGCGGCATGTCGCCGGCAATCGCCTCAAGAATATCATGGTGCGTCAGTAAGCCTTCTATCCCGCCGTATTCGTCGACGATTAAGACAACGTGGCTGCTGGTTTTTTTGATTTGTTCCAGCACTTGCAAGGCGGTCATACTTCTTGGCGCGAACTCCGGCAGCTGCATGGTCGCCTTGAGATCGAGATTATTTTCCGAGAGGTAATTCGTTAACAGATCTTTCGCCTGCACGATCCCGACAACGTTGTCCAGGCTGCCCTCGCACACCGGAAATCTCGAATGGCCGCTCTGGGATATTTTTGCGCGAATCTCCTCGACGGAATCATTTACATCAAGCCAGATAATCTGAGTTCGCGGCGTCATCAAGCCGCGCGAGCTCATATCGCCGAGTTGAAACACGGCCTCGACCATTTCCTGCTCGGCTTCGTGAAAGACGCCCGCCTCAGTCCCTTGTCGGAGCAAAGTTGTGATCTCTTCTTCAGTCACCAACGTTCGGTCATCGAAGCGCTTACCGACCAGCCTGAATACCAAGTCGGTCGAAAACGTAAAAAGGTGAACGAGTGGGGAGCCGATGGTGAGCAAGAGACGCATAAGCGGAGCCATAAACATCGCTATGGATTCGGGATGGCCTAGAGCGAGACGCTTGGGTACTAACTCACCGAGAATCACCGAGAAGTAAGTTATCGCGATAACAACCAGGCCGAGCGCGACCGAGCGACTGTAGGGCGCGATAATTGGGATCGAGTGAAGCGGCCTCGATAGCCACTCCGTTAGTGCGCCGCCGCCGAAAGCGCCGGCGAGAATTCCGACAAGGGTGATGCCGACTTGCACCGTTGACAAGAATCGATTTGGGTTAGTGGCGAGCTCCAAAGCTGCGCTCGCCTTGCCCACCCCTTTGTTAGCCAATTCTTGTAGTCGGGATTTGCGTGCCGTCACTATGGCGATTTCCGACATCGCAAATATGCCGTTTGCGATCAGAAGCAGGAAAATAGCGGAGATTTCAAAGGCTATGGTGGACACAATCGCTCCTAGACCATTTTGCGTGATACTAGCTTTAGGT
>DASSGE010000683.1:0-6802 GCA_035693605.1 Binatia bacterium | reverse complement strand
CGAAGAATAGCATATGCCCTGGCGTGGCGCTCAATTCAATCCCGCCGCGGCGCTTGTGATCGCCAAAGGTTTTCGATAAAGGGACTCCCAGTCTGATCCCAGCCGAGGTGCCATCGTGCCATGCTTGATCGTCGGTTTATTATTAACGCTTTTTAATACGACCGCGCTACGGGCCGAAAGCAGACACGATAACGCATCGCTGGTCAACTGGCGCGAAGCGCAGCCTTTAACCACAGAAACCGAACTCGACCGGCTCAATCGCGCCTTTGTTCAATTGGCGAGCCAAGCGCGCCCGGCGATCGTGCAGATTCGCGTCACCGGTCCAGAGAATAGCCAAAATCAAGGCAGTCGTGGCTCGGGTTTTTTCATCGATACCGAAGGCTATATTCTCACCGCCCAACATGTGATCGATAAGGCTAGAGAGATTGAAGTCCGCACTGCGGATGGCCAACGTCTGGCGGCGCGATTGGTAGTCGCCGACAGTCGGCTCGATCTAGCACTATTGAAGGTCCTAACCGAACGACACGCGACGGTGCTTCCATTAGGTGATTCCGAACGCATTCGAGTCGGCGATCTGGCGGTCGTATTCAGCTACCCGTTTGGTCGTGAAAGTTCGATGAGCCTGGGCATCATTAGCCGCGCCGGTAAGACCTATCCCGACTCGGCGGCCTACGATTTCATTCAGACCGATGCCGGCGCCTATCCAGGCGTCAGCGGTGGTCCGCTGTTAAACAGCCAAGGCCATGTCGTCGGTATGATCACCATGGCTTCCGAACGTGGTAATCTTGGTTTCGCGACGCCGATTAACTTAGTCAAAAAAATCCTGCCACGGTTAGTAAGAGGCGAAAAGTTTGCGTGGGGATGGCTAGGCGTCCAGATGTCGGACATTTCGCTTACACAAGCAAGGTCCATGGGAATCTATCCCGCCAAGGGCGTGGTCGTCAGTTCGGTCTTGCCAGGACAACCCGCAGCGCGCGTCGGCGTGCAAAAGCAAGACGTTATTCTTGCGGTCAACGACAGCCCAGTCGACAGCCCGCGCGATGTGGCACGTATGGTCGGCGGCCTGGAAGCTGGACGTATGGTTGAGCTGTCGATCATGCGCAAAGGTAAGTCGATTCGTTTGACCGTGCCCCTCGGCGTCAAGCCCGAATCGACTAAGGCGCGCGAAGGATAGCCGATTCACCGATTATTCGACTCCACGGTCTTCTGTTCTCCCGCCGTTAGTTTTTTCTGCAGATCGGTAAACTGCTGAAGTTTCATTTGAACACGGTCATTGATCGTACCCTCCGGATACTTGCCGTCTGGGGCAAGCGCTCCGGCGGCTACACCCGTGAGTACTTCGATGCCTTCGTCTATGGAACCCACCGCATAAATATGAAATTGACCAGTCCTGACCGCTTCGACCACATCCGCACGGAGCATCAGATTGCGGACGTTAGCTTGCGGCATCATCACTCCTTGTTCGCCGGTCAGTCCTTTTAAACGGCAGATATCGAAATGGCCTTCGACTTTAAAATTTATCCCGCCGATCGCCTGCACTTCGCCGTTTTGATTGACCGAACCGGTGACCGCGATGCCCTGCTTGATCGGCGCTTCGGCAAGACTCGAAAGAATCGCGTAGAGTTCGGTGGATGACGCGCTGTCGCCGTCAACACCGTCATAGGACTGCTCGAAGCAGACCGTACTTGAGAGCGACAGCGGGCTCTGCTGCGCATACTTGCCCCCCAAATAGCCGCCGAGAATCAACACACCCTTGTCATGGCTCTTGCCGCTCAGCTTCGACTCACGCTCGATATTGACGAGACCGCCACGCCCCATGAAAGTTTTGGCCGTGATACGCGACGGTTTGCCGAAACTAAAATCACCCATCTGATAAACCGCCAAGCCGTTCACTTGACCCACCGCGGCCCCGGCCACATCCACCAGAAGCGTGCCTTCGGCGATCAATTCTTGCAGGCGTTTCTCGATCAGGTTGAGGCGAAAGGTTTTTTCAACCAGCGCGCGCTCGACATGCTTGCCGGAAATCAATTCGGCATTTTCCTTGCCGGCCCAATAGTCGGACTCGATCAACAGATCCACCATGTCGCTGAAGCGCGTCGATAGTTTATTCTGGTCCTCGACCTGACGCGCGCACTGCTCGATCACTCGGGCGACGCCCTCAGTGTCGAAGTGGCGAATCCCCTCGCGTTTACAATAGTCGCTGATGAAACAGGCGAACGCCGTGAGGTTTTCCTGGGTGCGATCCACTTCAAAATTAAAGTCGGCTTTGACCTTGAAGGTCTCACGAAAATCGGGATCGACGGACGCGAGCGCACGATAGAGAGCTGGGTCGCCGATCATAATCACTTTGGTATCGGTAGGAATCGGTTCCGGCCGCAATCCTTGCGGTGGGACGAATCCAAAGAAGGCACCGGGTTCCTCGATGCGCAATTCGCGATTTTTGATGACTCGTTGCAGCGCTTCCCAGCAACCGGCATTGGCGAGAACTTCCCGGTCATAAAGCACCAGGTAGCCGCCGTTGGCCTTGCTGATGGAGCCAGCTTTGATTAGCGTAAAGTCGGTGGTGTAACCGCCCATGATCGGTTTCTTCTCGATCACGCCGAAAAGGTTATGGTACGTCGGGTTGGTCTCGACGATGATCGGCGGGCCCTGGGTGTCACTGTTTTCAACAAAAACGTTGACACGGTAGGGCAGAAACGGATCTCCCGGCGGTTCGCCGAACGACATTCCTGCGATCGGACCGGCCGGCCCCACGGCTTCGCCTTTGAAGCGTTGCAGATTTTTTAGAATGTGTTCGCGCACGCCGTCAAGGTAGGCCAGCACCCTAGGATAGTCCTGATACTTTTCTTTTAGATCGTTCAGCGGGTGGCGCACCAGATAGTCGGCCGCTTCGGTTTCGACGGTCTCCAGCCGTGCGGCGATTTCGCGCTCGAGCTTCTTGCCGTCGCGCAAGGTATCTTCAACTTGCTTCTCAATCTCGCTGCGGCGCTCTTCCAACTGCTTTTTATCAGCAGAAGTGAGCGCTAGATAATCCGCCTCCTGCATCGGCTTGCCGTCCTTGGTCGGCAGTAACATGATGCCCGACGGTGTCATGCGCAAGGCAAAGCCAGCACGGCTTGCCTGCTCCATCAGACTTTCCATCATTTCCTGTTGTTTCTTTTGCAGTTGTTCGACCAGCGCTTGGCGTTGATGCGCAAAATCGTCGCTCTCGAACAATTTTTTTGCCTCGCGCTGAAGGTTCTGAATCAACTGCTCCATATCGTTCTTCAGCGCTTTGCCAAAGCCGCGGCGAATTTTCAGCGCTTGGGGCCGGTCGGGATCGGTAAAGTTGTAGACATAGCACCAGTCCTCGGGCAACGGGGCATCGGCTGGCGCCGCCGTGGAACTGGTAACTTTTTTGAGAAACGCTTTTATAATGCTGGTTTTGCCCGTGCCCGTCAGGCCGGTAACAAAAATATTGAAACCGGGCTTGTTGACCCCGAGGCCGAACTCGATTGCCCTAATCGCGCGATCTTGGCCAATAAAATCTTCCAGCGGCGTCATATCTGCCGTACAGGTAAAAGGCAAAAACGATAAGTCGCAGCGCCACGCAAGTTTCTCGGCAGGTACTTCGAAGCGGGTCGTCATGGCAGCTCCTCTGGCGTTAATTCAACTGACCGACAATAGGGACTTGCTTCAGGGTCGTCAAGCATAGTGAGTTTATGAAATGGCGTAATAATCTTAGTATTGAACCGATGCTGGCTGCTCTCTATACTCCGTAAATGGAAAATCTGCACCGAGCACATCGGTGGCCAGCATGTTGCGTATTGCTGTTTCTGACTGTGGCGATTTTCGTCGGCTGCCGTTCCATGGCGCCGTTGCTTCCATCCGTCACTCCACCCGCGGAAGACGAAGAGACTAGAATCAGTCGCGAGTTTCGCCGCGAAGCTAAAAAGTTTTTTAAGTTTATTAATCAGCCGGAAGTGGAGCGTTATGTCGATCGCATTGCGCGGCGTATTCTCAGCGCCACTGGTCCGCTCTCATATGACTACCGATTTTTTGTCGTCGAAGACCCGCAATTAAACGCCTTTGCCGTTCCTGGCGGATCGATTTACCTTTTCACGGGTCTTATCGAAAGAGCAAAATCTACCGACGAACTGGCAGGCGTACTCGGCCACGAGATCGTCCACATCAAAGGGCACCATATGGCACGCTCATCGGGCCCGGACGCCATTTCAGTGCTAAGTCTGCTTGCGACAGTTTTGTTGGCGCGGAGCGGTTCGGGTGCACAAGCCGCCGGAATTGTCGGTCAGGCGGTCGCCGCTACCCGTCAAGCCGCATACAGCCGTCAATTGGAAATGGAATCGGACACGTTGGGGACCCGTTACATGGCCGCGGCCGGCTTCGATCCTCGCGGGACTTTGGGCTTCTTGAAAACCATGGACCAAGAACGGCAGCTCAATCCAATCGACGTTCCAGCCTATATCCTGAGCCATCCACTCACTCCGGAACGTGTCGCCAACGCCGAGCTGGTGGTCAAATCCCTAGCTCCGAATAAGCCGCGCCCGGAAGATAATGAAACCCTCAAGAAAGTTCAGATCGTGATCCGCATGGAGAGAAACAATCGCGAAACCGTCGTCACCGAGTACGAAAAGCTGGTACAAAAAGATCCTAATAACCCCGAGTTGCTGCATCTACTCGGCTTCGCGCAATTTCAGCTCGGCTTGCTTGCCCCGGCTCAGAAGAATTACGAGAAATCCTGGCGGCTACGTCCTGACCACCTCGGACTGCTGCGTGAAATTGGCCGCCTATCAAGTCAAACCGGCGATTACGAGTCGGCCCACAAAGCCTTTAACCGAGCCATCGAGCTCGATCCCAACGAGGCGTTAAATTTTTATTATTATGGTGAGTTTCATGAAAAGATCGGCGAACTGCGGAACGCCGCGGGTGCCTATCTGAACGCCCAAAGCTTGGCACCTTTGTGGGATAAACCGGTGTTTCGTCTGGGCCAAGTCTACGGTAAGCTTGACCGGCTCGCCGACGGCTACTATTACCTTGGGCGCGCCCAACTCTTGCAAGATGAGGACGAGCGCGCCATCGCCGACTTCGAACGAGCACTGAAGATCGTCGGTGATGGGTCGCCCCGCGGTCAAGTTATTAAAGAAGAATTAAAAACCCTTAGAGATCGCAAACGCTAAATTTACAGCGTCGCGCTCGCACTCGTGGAAGCCAAAGATCCATTTCTCGTCGAAACCGGTTTGAAATAACGATTTTCACGCTTGAGCAGCTGCTCGCGCATATAATCGGGATCGAAACCCAAGAGATCGCAAATATTGGTGAACGAATACAACCAATCGGTATCGCTGTCCTGGACCCAATCGATGGCGCTTTGGTAACTAATCTTTCCGGCACTGCTGCGCGAGCCGCGGAACTTATCCAAACACTCCACTGCATCTTTCAAAATCGCAATCATCAGGCGCTTTTCGCCCTCGAGCTTGCGCGACAAACCGCCATTGCCGTAGAACTGCGATGGCAGAAAGATATCCGGTTCTAAAATCCTTGCTAGAAAATCGTCATACATTATCGAAACGCGCTCCTCATTATTTTGAATCGCATTCTATAACACACGGTATAGTGGCGCGCAAGAAAAAAACCCCAAGGGCTGGGTGCCTTGCAAAGAGAACCATCGTTCCAGAATGTTCTGACAGCGGCAGAATGGCGACTCTCAGTCGCTCGATTGAGCCTGACTGAGAGCGGCGGAATTAAATACCGTCCATGAGCCCAGCCAGTTTGGTCTTGGCGACATTATGATCCCAAACCTTTTGCACTACCGAGTCTTTGCGTCGGCCCTTCATGACTCGCTGAGTCTCATCTTCGTTGTAGACCAGCACCGGTCCGAGCAGCGCCGCCTTGTAAAAACGCGCCGCCGCTTCCTCGAGGTCGACGCACGCGGCAAACACCCATTCGATCGACTGCGCCACAACCATCGAACCGTGGCCGCGCAACATCACGGCGTCGGCGTTGCCAAGGGACTTAGCAACCGCATCTCCTTGCTCGATCGTGTGGATCAGCGCTGGGTCCATGTACTTCGGCAGCGCGCCGGGGCCGAAGAATGCGCCAGGATTGGACGATGCGGGATAAAATGGTTTGTCGACCATGCTCAGGGTCGCCACCATGTGGTTGTGCAGGTGCGCCACACTCTGGATGTCGCTCCGCGCTTTGTAAGCGCGCGCGTGCATGTAAACTTCCGACGGCGCTTTGTACTTGCCCTCGATCACCTTGCCGTCAAAGTCAGTGACGACCATGTCGTCAGGTTTGACAACGGCCCGGCTCACAGGATGCGGCAGGATCAACAAATGATCGGCGCTCGGGATGCGCACACTGATGTGCCCGCTGTAATCGACCAGTCCGGAATTAAAAAGCATGCGCGAAGACATCGCCAGCTTTTTCTTGAGTTCAGTTAATTCGGCCATGGAAATACCCCTTTCAAAACCTTAACGGAAAAATTCCCGCCATCATATACACTGAAATAGTGTACTCGCAACTTGACTCCGGGCGGTTTCATCATGAAATTGACTTAACAGGCTTTATTGAAAGGACCTTAGATATGGCGAACAACAGCGCGGCCGGCATTCAGTGGGACCTGAGCGATCTTTTCGCCGCCCATGATGACCGGCAAATCGAAGCAACCCTAATTCACTGCCGCAGCGGCGCGGAAAAGTTCGCCGAAAGGTTCCGGGAAGCGCTGGAGAACCCGGTAACCCTGACCGCCACCACCCTGCGTGAGGCCTTGGAAGAATTGGCGCGAATCTACGAGGCCCTT
>DASSGE010000682.1:0-2280 GCA_035693605.1 Binatia bacterium | reverse complement strand
TTCCGATAAGTGCGCGCTCATGGTGTTGTCGACGAATTCGAACAGCGTCGTGCGGTTATCGCCGCCGCGTTCTTTGTAATCCTTTGGCTCGAACGCCCAAAGGTCGGCGATGAAATTGGACTCCCAAACCCGGCCGCGCTTGATCTCCGACCCCAGGTAACGTCCGCCCGCGCCGCTCCAGGCATCGGCGCCGCCCTCGTAACGATCGGTAAAAGTGAAATTGTTATTAAATATATAATCCAGATTGCGGTAGCGATTGATGATCACCGGCGCATCGGTGAGAGAAACCATCCGCACCGGCTCGCTACCCTGGGCGTTGAAATGTTGATGCCAGGTGTTGAGCGGCGTCGAGAATAGACTGCCGCGCTGCCACTCCAACGTGTGTTTCTTGCCGCCCTCGTTCCAAATCGTCGTTGCCCCCTGACCCTGGAGGATGAAAACCGCCTTTTCGTACATGTGCCGCTGCGGTTTGAGCTGCCCGCCGGCGGGTATTTCTTCGACTATAGCATCGCACATGCCGCCGGCGCCGTCCTGATTGACAAACGCTGCCTTGCCGCCGCTGCGCTGCCAATCGCCCAACTCCAGCGCCAATAAATCCGGCACGATGAATCCCTTCTCCACCGGAATTCCTTCCCACTCCTGATAAATTTCGTAGGGACTTTTCTCCGAATATGCCGAGGCCTCGTTCAAATTGCGGTTCTTCATCGTTGTTCTCCTTAATTCTCCACCGGCCGAAAATTAATCTATTCGCTCCATGTAAAAGCCGAGCGCGCCGCGGTAGGCCCGGTCGATGGCCATCGACTCGCGGGCGCCTTCCAACACCCGCTCGCAGTCCTCCGGCGTCTTGACGTATTTTTCGAACATCTCGGAAATATTTTCCGAATGTTCGGTGTCGGCGACGACATGGACATCCAATGAGATCATCCGCTTCAAGTTGATCCCCAATTCGTTCTCGAACTTTTTGCCGACGCGGAACGACATGCCGCCGCCCTTGACGATCTTGCCGTTGTTGCGCCGCTCAAGCATATGCGAAGCCGCATAGGATGTCAGCCAGTGGCCGCGCATGGCGATGTGATGCCAGGCGTGAAAGCAGGCTTGCACCATCGCCGGCACCTGAGCGTTGTCGAAATCTTCGCGCTTGAGGCCGATGACTTCGCCTTGTTTCACGGTCAAATTAAAATGATCCATTCCGGCGCGCGGGTCATTGATCAATTCATCGCTCTCATGCTCCCAGACCACTCGTTTCACTTCCAACGGCGCGCCGCCTTGAACGTAACCCCAGCAGTCGCGCCGGTTGGCGGTGTAGAGCGCGTTCTGCACAACATAAAACCGGCCCCTCTCCAGGGTCAGAGGTACGCCGAGAAATGCTTTGAACTCGACGCTGTCGAACTGGTCGTTGACCATTTGGTCGAGCTGCGCACAAAGATCCTTCACCAAATCCATCTTGCCTCCGTCTTACCAATGAATTGTCAGTCTAAACTTCCCATCAGATCGGCCAGATGGCCGCGATAGACCCGGTCAATCATTAAGCTTTCCCGGGCACCGCGCAAAATCGCCGCCTGCGACGATGCAGTGGTTGCGTAGGTGCGAGCCACTTGCATCAATAAATGGGCGTGCTCGACATCCATTACCACATGCTCGGCGTTGTTGATCTGTTTTTTCATCGGTATGCCCAAATCGCGTTCGAAGATCATGCCGATGCGATGGGATAGGGACCCGCCTCGAATCAACTCGGCCGAATTGCGCATTTCCAGTATCGCCGAAGCCGCGATCGCTTCAAGCCAGGATTTCTGCGACAGGCGAATCCACGCGCTGAAACAAACTTCGCCGCCCTCCATGCGCGCGGTGTTTTCGAATGCCTCGGCAGCCAGACCAAACACTTCGCCTTCTTTGACCGCCAAGGTAATATGGTCCACCTTGCCCTGCGCTTTTTGACCGATTAATTCGTCCTCTTCATGGCGCCAGATAATTTGCTTGACGGGAAGCGGCGCCGATCCCTGCACATATCCCCAACAGTCGCGCCGATTTTGCACGTAATACGCCATCTGGATCGAGTAATGCTGCGCCCGAAGTTTGGTGAATTTGGTTCCCAGTAGCTGTTTGAACGGTCGGGAGTCGAACTGCTCGTTGCACAGCCGCACCAACTCCTGCCACATTTTGTCTAAACCGTTCGCTGCTCCAGCCATTTTTTTTCTCCAGGTTCTTATTTGTCGCCGTTGCAGTCGCCGGCGTTAACAACCGATGAGACGGGCAACCTGAGGGGTTGTCCATAGAAACATG
>DASSGE010000681.1:0-6986 GCA_035693605.1 Binatia bacterium | reverse complement strand
GGCGATTCCGGCCTGTTGTTGGTTTTTCGTGGGAGGGCCAAACCATTGAAAGGCGGCAGCGCCAAAGAACTGGGCATGCGCGGCACCGACGCCCCGCTGACGACGACCGACCGTAAAATCAAGACCGACCGCGCCGGCGTGCTTCGCTTCATGCAAGCCTATCTTGAAACCGTGCGTTTTTTTATGACCAACAAAGCCGGCACCGCGCGGATCCTGGCAAAATATATGGGTGGCACCAGCGAGGAGCATATTTCACAGTGGTGTGACGACCTGCGTGCCAACATCAAACCGATACCCTATGCCGACGAAGAGGCGCTGCGCACCGAGTTGGAAATGATGAACCCGCCGGGGCAGCAAATCCCGCCGGGCTATATCAACAATAGTATTCTCGACGAGTTAAAAAAGAGCGGTTTCATAGATAAACTTTCTAAACAATAACGAGGAGGAGAGAACCATGGCAAAGATCCGACATATCGCGATCAAGGTAGAGGATCAGGAGAAAGCCGCCAACTTCTACAAGCAGACTTTCGGTATGACCGAAGCCTGGCGCGGCCCGGTGCGGGACGACGGCAATCGGGCGATCTACTTGACCGACGGCTATATCAATATGGCGGTGCTGCCGGCGCGCGGCGGGCGCGAGGGCATCGACCACTTCGGCTTCCAAGTCGAAGACATGGACTCGACGCTGAAAAATGCTGAAGTCTCCGGCGCGCAAAAACAAGCGGACGTAAAACCCAAAGACGGACGCTTCGCCGAGATGGGCGTGCGCGATCCGGTCGGGCAATTGGTTGACGTGACGGTGCATGGGTGGAAGTCATAGGCGATAGGTAACAGCCAATAGTGCGGAGAGGAATCGGGATGAGCCGAGGTTTACGATTTTTGTTAGTTGGTTGGTTAATGTTTGTCGGATTGGCGAGTGCTTTCGCCGCCGATCCGACCAAGGTTTTGATCGCTCATGGGGCGATCAGCAACAATGTCGAGCCGCTGTGGATCGCCAAGGAGCAGGGAATATTTCGTAAGCACGGCATTGAAGCCGAGCTGGTATTTATCATTGCCGGACGGGCGATGCAGGCGATGCTGGCCGGACAAGTTCCGGTTGGGCTCGTCGGTGGCACGCATGTCGTCAATGCCAATACCGGCGGCAGCGACTTCGCGATGGTGCTTGGCCTGGAGAATCAGCTCGACTATTTGTTTCTGGCGAAGCCGACGATCAAGAGCGGCGAAGATCTCAAGGGTAAGAAAGTCGGCATCGGTACGCCGGCCGGGTCGGCGTCGATGGCGGCGTATGTGGCATTAGATCACCTTAGTTTGGTGCCGCGCCGCGACAATATCGTCTTGCTCGGCATCGGCGGCGTACCTGAGCGCATGGGGGCGCTGCGGTCCGGCAGCGTCGATGCCACCGTCCTGTCGCCGGAAATTGGCCAACAGGTGCTCGGCGAAGGCTATCGCGTGTTGGTCGACTTGGGGAAAGAAAAGGTGCAGTTTCAATCTTCCGGGCTGGTGTTTTCGCGCAGTTGGATGAAGAGTAATCCACAACTGGTCGAAAGCATCGTCAAGGCGACGGTGGAAGGCACGGCGTTTATTCACAAGCCGGCCAACAAAGAAGTCGTGATGAAAAGCCTCGGGCGCAATTTGCGTTTGAGCAAGCCCGATCAGATGGAGAAGGCGTATCAGGGATTGATCGCCGCGCTGCCGCGCCGGCCTTGTCCTTCTCTCGAGGGCATGAACGCGGTGATCAAATTGATGGCGCAACATGGCATCAACGCCAAAGCTTCTCAGTTGAAGGCCGAGGAGCAGTTGGACATGAGCTACTGCAAGCGCTTCGAGGACAGCGGGTTCTTCAAGAGCTTGTATTGAAGGGGTACCGGGAAATGGAGTATTCGGATTAGTGACATCGATGGTTAACGGCGCTCTCGCACCGAATGATCTTATCGCTTCGATCTGGCAGGAGCGCCGTCGCTACGTCGGCGAAGGGCGCATCAAGCAGCCGCACCCATGGCGCATCGCGCTCAGCCAGGGCAAGGTATCGCGCCGTGCGCTCATCGAGTACGTCAAGAACCGTTACTACTTTCTCGCCAACATCAATCGCAAGGACGCCCAGGTGATCGCCAACTGTCCGATCTCCGAGGCGCGCCGCATGCTGCTGCGCAAATATATCGACGAGGAAGGACAAGACGTCGCCGGCGGCCAGCTGGGGCCGCATTACGATATGTGGCTTAAAATTGCCGATGCGTTGGGGATCTCGCGCGCGGTGATGCAGAGCTTCGAAGACGTGCTGCCGGTTTATCGTTATACGGTCGACGCGGTTTTCAACTTTGCCAAGCACCAGAGTTGGCTGGAAGGGGTAGCCGCGACGTATGCTACCGAAGGGCGCATGTGGAAGCGCTACACGCCGAAGGCGGAGCACAGAGAAGAAGGCTTGTTGAGCGAAGGAGAGGCGTGGACGCGGCATTACGGATTGCCGAAAGACGCGCTGTTGTTTTTCAATGTCCACAGCGACGCCAACGACGAGCATGGCGACATCAACGAAGCGATTCTCAAGAAATATTGCCTCACCGCGGAACAGCAGCAAAAGGCGCTCGCGGCAGCGCGCTTCCGTTGGGAGAATCAGGAAACCCGCAGCGATATTATTTATCGGTATTTTGTCGCCGGGGAGAGCGGAACTACTTGAGCGCCGTGTTTTGTCTCCGTTCCGTCATTCCCGCGACGGCGGGAATCCAG
This sequence comes from Binatia bacterium, assembly GCA_035693605.1. Lineage (GTDB taxonomy): Bacteria > Desulfobacterota > Binatia > UBA9968 > UBA9968 > DP-20. The sequence goes on along the minus strand of DASSGE010000681.1, from coordinate 4,265 downwards.
TCTTCGAGTAAATGGCAAAGAGGTTTTTTGTTTATATCATCGCGAGTAAACGCAATGGCACGTTGTATGTCGGGGTTACGTCTGACCTCCCAGGTAGGGCGTGGCAACATAAGAATAAAGTAATCGACGGGTTCACTGCCAAGTATGATGTCGACCTGCTGGTCTATTTTGAACCTCATGAACGGGCGGATACCGCCATCCTGCGGGAGCGGCAGATTAAGAAGTGGCGGCGTGCTGGAAGATTCGGCTGATTGAAGAAAGCAACCCAGAATGGCGGGATTTGTACGACGAAATAGTTTGAGGGCCTGGATTCCCGCCTGCGCGGGAATGACAGATGATCGCATTGGCGGTTTGCGAATCAGCGGATTACCGAAACGCTTTACGGTAAATATCGCAGTTTTATTGGCGTTCCTAATTGGACCGCACTTCCCACACATCGCTTCCGCCCAGCAGCTCGAAACTCTCAACGTTTCCTACGCTTCGGTCACCGGCAGCCGGATTCCTTTGTGGATCGCCAAAGATGCCGGGTTGTTCGAGAAGTACGGTTTGAACGTCAATCTGGTGGTAATCGCTGCGGGTAATGCGGCGATCGGCGCGTTGGCGAGCGGCGATGTCGAGATTCTCGGCGCGCCGGGATCGACAACCATGGTTTCCGCCGCCAAGGGTTTGCCGTTTGCAATCATCGGTACCTTCGGGCCGTCGGCGTGGAAGTTGGCGGCGCATCCGTCGATCGGCGCTGTCGAACAGCTGCGCGGCAAGACCATAGGCATCAGCCGGCCGGGTACGACTGTTGAGTTTGCCACCAAGCGGGCACTGCAAAAACTCGGCTTCACACCGGGCAAGGACGTGAGCATTCTCGCCACCGGTTTAGCCGAATCGAACAAGCGGGTGCTGGTGATGTATCAGGGAAAGATCGACGCGACTCTGGTGAGTCCGGACAATCTTTACGAAGCCGAACAGAAAGGGATGAAGATCTCAGTTCTGGCAGATCTGAAAGACTTGGGCATATATACCAGTGCCAGCGATCTCTCGGCGAAGCGCGAGTTTTTGAAGACGCAGCGCCACGCAGCACGCGGCTTCATGATGGGATATTGCGAAGCGATCGCGCTGGGCCGGGCGAATAAGAACATCGCGCTGGCCAGCTTTCGCAAGCATTTGCGCGAGAACGATCCGCGCCGCCTGGATAACCTTTACAAAAACTACGTTGTCGATTTTCTGCCGACTAAACCGTTTCCCATGGAAGACGTAATTCAGACCGAGATTGAAAACCTGACTCCGACGGTGCCGGAGTTCCGCGGCAAGAAAGCTGCCGACTTCATCGATAAGAGTATACTCATCGACCTCGAACGCGAGGGGTTCTTCACGCAGCTCGCGAGCAAATACGGGAAATAGCACTTACAAGTCAGACGTAACCAGCCAGTAGCGAGAGGTTGCGCAATGGAAGCTCCTTACGCGTCCTTGTCGCTGTTTACTGTTTTCCCGCCTTGTTGACGTGCCGGTATCGATCGGATATTCCATTCAGATTGTTTGTTTTTACAAGGGGAGATTACAGAATGCCGTATTTCGATTTACATCAGCATCTGAAGAATCTCGAAGAGCATGGACTGCTCAGGCGCATCACGCGCTTGATCAACAAGGACACCGAACTTCATCCGCTAGTTCGTTGGCAGTACCGGGGCTTGCCGGAAGAAGATCGCCGCGCCTGGCTCTTTGAGAACGTTACCGATGCCAAGGGGCGCAAGTATACTATGCCAGTGGTGGTCGGCGCTTTAGCGGGCAAGCCGGAGATCTATTATCTCGGCATGGGCTGCAACAGCGGTGAAGAAATGGACGCGATGTGGAAAAGGGCTCTCGCCGAGCCGATCAATCCCGTCACCGTGACCAATGCCAAGTGTCAGCAAGTGGTGATTCAAGGCGACGAGTTGGATAAAGAGGGCTGCGGTTTGGATCGCTTTCCCGTGCCGATCTCGACCCCGGGATTCGACAACGGCCCCTACACCACATGCTCGCACTGGATCACCGCCGACCTGGACACAGGGATTCAAAACATCGGCAATTATCGCGGAGAGATCAAAGCCGGTAAGCGCGTTGGCGTGTTCCCATCGGGATTGGGGCAAGATATCTATTTGCATTGGCAGAAGGCAGTCGAGAAGGGCGTGCACTTGCCCGCCGCGCTCGTAATCGGCGCGCCGCCGATCGTGTCATACGTCTCGGTGCAGAAAATTCCCTACGGTGTCGATGAGATGGGCGTGGCCGGCGGCTTGGCCGGCGCGCCGATCCCGATGGTCAAGTGCAAGACCCACAACATTATGGTGCCAGCGGATGCCGAAATTGTCATCGAAGGTTACTTGAACACAGAATACATCGAGCCCGAGGGACCGTTCGGCGAGTCTCATGGCTACATGCATCCGCGCCAGTTAAATCCGTTCATGGACGTGACTGCGATCACGTATCGTAAGGACGCAATCTATACGTCCTGGCTGAGCCAATTGACGCCGAGCGAATCGTCAGTCATCCGCAAAATCGGTTACGATCGCTTGATGCTGGTGCATCTGCGCGATGAGTGCCGCATTACCTCGGTTTTGCGCGTCGAGATGCACGAGCCGCTGACCAATACCTACAAGCTGGTCATTATTCAAATGCGCAAGCCCAATGAAGCTGAAGTGTGGCGCGCGCTGCACGCTGCCTGCTCGTTTCATCCCGGTGTCGGCAAAATCGTTGTCGCGGTCGATGAAGATATCGATCCATCCAACGAAGCCGCGGTTTTTTGGGCGATGTGTTACCGCATGAAACCGCACAAAGATGTTCACATCGTTCCTGGTATGGAAAAGGGCCATGCTCCACCGTTTCTATTCGAGCATGACGTAAAAGGCACCGATGTGGTGTCCTATCATCTGCCGGCGGACGAGTCGGCGATGCTGTGCAATGCGATCTTGAAAGAACCGTTCCCGCCGGTGTCGCTGCCCAAGCGCGAGTATATGGAGAACGCGCGCAAGATCTGGGAAGAGCTGGAGTTGCCCAAGTTGCGCCCGCAATCGCCGTGGTTCGGGTACTCGCTCGGCCAGTGGAGCGACGAACTCGATCAAGAAGCACAGCTAGCCGTCGAAGGCCGCCACTTTGAAACTGGCGAGAAGTTGAAAAAAAGCCGGGTCAAGGTTCGCTAAGGCTGAACACGTTCAAGCCGTTCAACTAGTTCAAATCGTTCAAGCCGTTTGAGAAGGCGGTTCGGAGGTTTTGAACGTTTGAGACCGCTTGGACTGTTCGAACCTTTGCGAACGCGAAGCGCTATGACCGATAGCGCCACAGCTGCGGGATGGCAAAGCAGATTCCCAGGATCATCACGAAGCAGAGCGCGCTGCCGAGCAGAAGCGCGTTGGGCGCGCCGACGTGTTGCGCGGCGAAGCCGGCGAGGACAGCGCCGAGGCCGTTGGTGGCTTGGGCGAAGGCGGTGATCAGGCTCGAGGCGCGTCCCAGCATACCGTCGGGGGCGAGCATTTGTACCACGGTGCGGCGGATGGCGACGCTCACCGAATCGGCGAAGCCCAAGATTAGCGTCGTACCTACCGCCATCCAGAACCAATTGGACACCCCCAGAAGCGCCAGACTGGCGGCGAAGACAAGAGCGGCGACGACCACGAGCACGCCCATTCTTTTGACGTTGCCGATCATCAGCAGAACCATCGAGCCAACGATGGCGCCCAAAGATGGGGCGCCGTAAAGAATGCCTAAGCCAGACGCGCCGGTCTTAAACACATCGGCAGCGAAAATCGGCAGGATCGGTTTGTAAAAACCCACTAAGGTAACGCCGAAATCGAGCAGGAACAGCGACAAAATAATTCTTTGCACCCAGATAAACTCGATACCCTCGAAAATGCTTTTCAAATTGACCCGGCGCCTCTCGCCTTCGGGAATGCCGGAAGTGCGCATGAAAAAGATTGCAATGCCCGACGGAATAAACATGGCGATAGTCAAAAAATAGGTGCTGACCAGGCCGTAGTGATCGATGAGAACGCCGCCCAGTGCCGGTCCCAGGAGAAAACTGGTTTGGATGATGATCGTGTTGAGCGTAACCGCGTTCATCATGTAGGACGGCGGCACCAGACGCGGAATCAATGCCGAACGGGCCGGCCAGTTGAACACTTCCACCAAAGCACCGACAAATCCCAAGGTGAAAATATGCCAGACCTCGATCGTCCCGGTCACGGTCAAGAAGCCAAGCAGCAGGCTCGGGATCAGTTGGATAGCTACGGTGACGACTAAAAGTT
>DASSGE010000680.1:0-4738 GCA_035693605.1 Binatia bacterium | reverse complement strand
GTTGTGATTCAGCGTCTCTCAGACGTGATCACTGATTGTGCGGATGCGCTCTCAAAGGGTGCGATTGTGATCGTTGAAGAGTCTCGACATCGCATCAGAGAGTTTCCGTAGATCGATCACGGCTGTTTGTCTGACCTCACCTTCACGATCGAATCTCGAAATCAGCGAACCGAAATCAATTCATCATAGTTCTTCTGCCCAAACTGTCTCTTTCCGGCTTCCAGCTCGCGGAAGATCTCGAGCAACTTGCTGCTCAGTGGCATCGGCATGCCGAGCTTTTTTCCTTCATTGACGACATAAGCAAGCGTGAAGTCGACTTCGGTAGGGATCTTTTTCTGGACGTAGCGCAGCGGGCCTTTGCGGTCTGCGGGTTTCCAGGTTTTGGCGAAGTCGTTGACGGCGGCGAGGCGTCTTTCGGCAGTGTTGCGCGGGTGAAAATCACCGGGATAGTATTCCGCCAGTTTGATCCAGCGCACGCCGAGCGCTTCGCCAACGGCGACGATCTCGGCGAAGAAGTCGGCCATGGCGCGACGATCGGCTTCGCTCGTGCAGGTTGTCGCCAGCGAGGCGTCGGCGAGGGAGCCGTAATAGCCGAGGCAGGTGTAGGTGAGTTTGCTCCAGAGGACGCCGAGGATGTTGTCGGAGATTTCGGTGTCCATGACGGCGTCGAGAGTCTTTCGCAGCTCTTCCAGGCGCGGCGTAGTTTTGCCGTGCGGATGGCCGATGTAGAGGTGGCCGCGGGTGTCGGTCTGGACATGGCCGGGTCCGAGTTTGCGGCAGCCCATGCGGATCGCCATGCCCACCGTTCGGTCGGCGCCGACCTTTTCTTGCAGCAGCGGTGGGTTGATGCCGTTCTGCATCGACACGAGCAGGCCGTCGGCAGCGAGATGGGGCAGGACGGAGTTCAAGGCGTCGGCTGTATAGTTTGAGCGCACGGCGATAAACCCGGTATCGAACTTGCCGTCGATCTCGTCGGGATAAACGATTTTGATTTTGACATTGAACGGGCCGTCGGGAACGTCGACTTGCAACCCTATTTCGCGGATCGCGCTGACATGCTCCTTGTCGATGTCGACGAAGGTGATGTCCGCGCCGGCGCGCGCCAGCCTGCCGCCGATAATGCCGCCGATGGGGCCGGTGCCGATGACGATCATACGGTTGCTCATGAGGATCTCCTTAGAATTGCCCTCAACATATTATGAAGCGGCGAATAGGGTCAATGCACTGAGGCACCACAGAACGACCGAGAACCGTAATATCTCCCGCAAAGGCGCAAAGGTGACGGCCGTTGCCAGTCATCCTGAGCGAAGGCGAGGGTGCTAGAAAGATTTCTCCCTTCGACAGACTGTGTGGTAATTGTCATTTCGACGCGAAGCGGAGAAATCTTGACTTTCTACTCAAAATGCAAGATTTCTCACGCCGTTCGAGATGACAGATCAGATAGACGCTGTGTTTTCACACAGTCTGTCGGTCGAAAATGACAACAATTCCGAACTTGGCGCCTTTGCGGGGAATATCCGATTCCGAGACTCATAAAGTTCCATGGGACTTGCTTAAAAGACAGACGCAGCTAGCGGGACAGCACCCCATGCCCCTACTTGAACATTACGGGATTCCTGGAATAGTAGAGCAGCTTTGACAGGGAAAGGGTAACCATGAAGCGATTACTTTCAGCGGTATTGTTTCTCAGCGTCATTTGCGGCACCGCGGATGCGGCTGACCGGATTCGTATCGGTTATAGCTCGATCAGCGGCGCTTATACGCCGATCTGGGTGGCCCATGATGCCGGTTTCTTCGCCAAGGAAGGGCTGCAAGACGACATTATCTTGATCCCTAGCGGCACGCAGTTGGCGCAGGTGACCGTCGCCGGCGAGATCGATATCGGTTCCCTCAACGGCAGCTCGGCGATTGCCGCGGCGCTGTCCGGTGCCGATCTTAAGATCATCGGCAACTCGGGCAACAAGATGGTTTTTTCGCTTTATGTCCGGCCGGAGATCAAAAACGTCGACGGCATGCGTGGCAAGAAAATCGGCATCACGCGTTTCGGTTCTGCGCCGGATATTTCGGTACGCTACGCGCTGCGAAAGTTCAATATCAATCCAGACAAAGATTTGACGTTGATCCAGCTTGGTTTCATGGCCACCGTGGCGGCGGGGCTCCAGGGCGGCTCGATCGAAGGCGGCGTGGTGTCGCCGCCGACGCAGTTCGCCATCGACAAGGCGGGTTTCAAGGAATTGATCAGCATCACCGACATGAATTACGCCTTTCCCAATCCGGCGCTGGTGGCGGTGGGTTCGATTATCCGCAGCAAGCCTGATGTGATCAACCGCTTCATGCGAGCGTACACGCGCGGCGTTCACAAAGCGCGCACCGATCGCGAGTTTACCTATAAATCAATGGCCAAGTACACCAAGATCAACGATCCGGTGGTGCTGCAGAAAGCGTACGATTTTTACATGTCGAAAGTTTTGGAAAATACCCCGGCGGTGAACATGGCCGGTGTAGTCAACGTCCTCGACGATCTAGCCAAGACCGTACCCGCCGCCAAAACCGCCAAGCCGGAGCAATTCGTCGACATGCGCTTTCTCGATACGCTCGAGAAGAGCGGCTTGTTGAAAGAGCTGTATCCGTAGGCTCGCGAAGCAGTGAGGAGTGAATAGTAAGGAGTGAGGAGTTCCGGATTCGGCCTCGATTCTGAATCTTCACTCCTAACTCCTCACTATTTACCCCTTACTTGTATCACCATGGCGGACTCCTCACCCAGCGCTGCAAGCCCCGCTGCGCAAGCGGAATCTGCATCTGCGAATTGGTTTCAGCGCCATAAAGACAAACTCTGGTGGCTGCATAGCATTTACGCGCTGCTCTTCGGTGTCGGCATCATGTGGCTGGGGGCGCGCAATTATAACTATTTGCGCGTGACGGTTTTTCATGTCGGCTTTATTTGGGTTTCCAGTCTATATTTGCCCAAGCTCTTGAATCATCCGCGCCTTTCCGAGCGATGGGCCGGGCGATTGCGCTTGGCAGTCAATTATTTCAACAAGAATTTTTATCAGCAGGTGCTGTTTTTCATCCTGCCGATCTACTACGGCAGCGCGACCCCTTCGTCGGGCAATTTTTTTTTCGTCCTTGTTTTGACGATTTCAGCGGTGCTTTCGACGCTCGACGTCGTCTACGATCGTCATCTATCGGTTCGGCGCGGCTTGACCGCGCTTTTTTTCGCGTTCAATCTATTTGCCCTAATCAACGTCATGCTGCCCGTACTGTGGAGTATCGGTAATAACTGGGCGACCCGTGTCAGCGCAGTGTTTGCCGCTCTAGGTTTCGTCACGATCTTTCAACCTTTCTCGCAGGTCAGATCCCGGCAGTACGCCGTGGCGGTAGCCACGTCGCTACTGCTTTTGGTTATAGTCGAGTTCGGGCGGCCGTATATTCCACCGGCGCCATTGCGAGTTGTGGTCGCGCAGTTTGGCAGCGATTATCAGCCAGAATCGAAATCGGTCGAGCCGGTCCTGACCGACGCCGAGCCCGGCCGGGAACGCCGGCTGCACGTTATCACGCCGATCAAGGCGCCGCTGGGACTCAAAGAAACCGTGCAGCATCGCTGGCATAAGAACGGCAAGTTGGTGTGGGCTTCGCCGTTCATCCAGGTAACCGGCGGCCGTGAACAGGGCTTTCGTCTGTGGACGAACTATCTATTCGATGTCATCGAGTCCGGTGCCGTGGTGCGCGTTGACGCGGTAACAGAAGGCGGCCAATTGATCGGTCGTGCCAGCATCAATGCGGCGCGCTGACAGGTCCACTGTGCTTGTCGCGAGTCTTTCAATTGGAAAAATTTGACTTATCTTCATCCTATGAATAAGTTGACCGCTCAAGAAGGTTCCAAGTCATGATGCAAATACTAATTTCTTTGGTTTTTGTGATTGCGCTCGGGATCGTTGGCGGCGCTGATCTGCCGGCGCAGCAGCGCATCGCCGTCAGTTATCCCGGCATTGCAGGTTACAACATTCCATTCTGGGTAGCACTGGACGGCGGTGAGTTCAAAAAGGCAGGGCTCGACGTCGACGCAGTTTTGATCTCGGGCGGCTCGAAGAGCATGCAGGCGCTGTTATCCGGTGGTTTAGACTTCGCGCATGTCAGCGGCGGCGTCTCGGTGCAGGCCAATCTCAACGGCGCGGACGTGACCATCATCGGCACGGGATCGAACTCGATGTCCGCCGGCGTGATTGCCGCGAAGGAAATCAAGTCGTATCAAGATCTCCGGGGCAAGAAAGTCGGCATCGCCAGCTTCGGCGGCAATAACGATATAGGCTTCCGCTTCGCTTTCAAAAAAAACGGCATCAATCCGGACAAGGATGTGACCTTTCTGCAAATGGGCGGCGAGCGCAATCGCTTGACGGCGTTGGAGCGCGGGGCGATCTCGGCGACGATCATTTCGCCGCCGGGGCTGTTTGTCGCCGAAGCGCAAGGCTACACGCGTTTGGGCGATCTGAGCGCCATGGGAATGCGTTACCCCGAGCTGTCGATCGTTACGCGCAAGCGCGACCTCAAGGAGCGGCGCGACGTGGTACGCCGCTACTTACGCGCCTTCGTCGAAGCGGTGCGGGTAATGAAGACCAATCGCGAGGCGACGCTGCGAGTCATCGAAAAATACATTCATGTTGGCGCGAAGACCGAGGCGGTGAAGACTTATGATTATTTCGTCAAGAGTACCTCGGATACGTTGCGCACCGAGCGCGAC
>DASSGE010000679.1:0-7235 GCA_035693605.1 Binatia bacterium | reverse complement strand
TTTACCACTATCATTTTCGGCGGTTTCGGCGGCGCCTGCGCCGTCGGGGGGCAAACCGGCGACAAAACGGCGTCGCTCTTATCCGGTGTGACGATCGGCGACGCGTTGGTCGCTCTGACCAGCGCCAGATCGGTGATCGTCATTCCCGGTTACGGCATGGCGGCGGCGCGCTGCCAGCATGCCTTGCGCGAGCTCGCTGAACTACTCGAACAGCGCGGCGTAACCGTCAAATATGCGATTCATCCGGTCGCGGGCCGGATGCCCGGCCACATGAATGTGCTGCTGGCCGAAGCCAATGTGCCCTATGACCGGCTTTACGACATCGACGCGATCAATGACGAATTCGCCAACACCGATGTCGCGCTTGTAGTCGGCGCCAACGATGTCGTCAATCCCGCGGCCAAGCATGACCCGGGCAGTCCGATCTATGGCATGCCGGTATTGGATGCCGAATTGGCGCGCACGGTCATCGTCCTCAAACGCACCATGAATCCCGGATTCGCCAAAATCGAAAACGAACTCTTCGTCCGCCCCAATACAATGATGCTGTTCGGCGATGCCAACAAGAGCTTGACGGAGTTGGTCAAGGGATTGAAAGAATTCAGGTAAGACACGGACGGAGACAGACCCCTGTCTCACTCTGTTCGCTGTGATCAATTGGCTATTTGTCGTGCGGCCAGTAAAGCAGCATGGGAGCGTTGGCGCGACGCACGCATGCGCCGGCGACGCTGCCGACGATAGCGCGCTCGATCCCGCCGCGCGCGTGGGTGGTCATTGCCAACAACGTATTGGGCATGGTGGCGACATATTGGCAGATTGCCTGAGTGGTATCGCCATGAAGCACTTCCCATTGTGCGTCCAGATTGTAACGTTTCTTTATCGCCGCTGCTTTAACGTGTAGATAAGCCGCTTCGTTTAGATCGCTTTTTTCAAGAGCCGGCGGTGTCGGCGGTTGCACCGGCAGTACTTGTACTAGAAATAGCCCGGCGCTCAGGGAGCGCGCCGCGTCGGCGGCATAAGGAATAATGGTTTCCGAAAGGGCGCTGCCATCGAGGGTAATCACAACATTGTCGATCTTTTTTGGCGCGTCGCCGGCTTTTTCAACCGGACGATAGATCAGCACCGGATGTCGCGCTTCGCGAATGATCCGCAGAGCGACGCTTCCCAAGATCGCCTCGCTCCATGCCGTGCGGCCGTGCGTGGTCAGGGCGGCCGTCGCGTGGCTACGGCTGGCCAGGTGGGCGACGATGGCAGCTCCGGCATCGGCGCCGACCAACAGAACCAGCTTGGCGGCGTATTGGCGCGCGCAATCGCGCAGATAGCTCTCTTCGGCGGCGAGTTCGGCGACATCCTCGACGACGCGCAGAAGGCTTAGTCTGCCATCCTTGGCGGCGGCGATGCCGCGCGCCAGGGGGATAATTTTTTCTGCCAGCGATGAGCCGTCAAGGCAGACGATCACTTCATCGAACATGCGCTCTCCGGGTTGTCCGGTAACTTATCGGCCAATCGGCCGCACCGTGCTCGCCTGCGGCCCTTTTTCGCCGAGCTCTTCGGCAAAATGAACCTCATGACCGATCTCCAGACGATCGAAGCCGGGCGTCAGCACACTGTTTTTGTGAAAATAAAGTTCCCGCCCGTCCGCGGTCAGAAGAAAACCATGATCTTCCGTGGGAAACAGACTGGCGATCCGAGCCACCGGCAAAGGCTCGTGGGCTTTGACCTTGCCGCGCCGGCGCCGCGCGTGGTCCTGGAGTTTCCGTCCCGCAGCATTGAAAGCGTCGCGGATGGCGACATAAAGATCTTCATGGGCGGCATGTTTGCTGGGTTCATGTAATTCGGCAAAGTCTTTGTCGGGCTCGTCGCCGACCGTGGCTTTTTTTGGCACTAATCGTTTAGGTTCACGATTGATAACCAATTCGCCGCCGGGAACGGTGAGATCGATACGCACCACATAGGCTTTGCCTTTGTGATGGTGGCGGTGTGGTGCTTCGACGGCCACCCGGCAACTCATAATCCCGTCGTAGATCGTGTCGAGCTTCGCGGCCTTCTCGCGAATATTTTCTTCGATGGCCGGGGTTGCCTCCATGTGGCGATAGGTGATCTGCAGGGGAATCTTCATAGTTTCTTGTCCTCCGGTTGTTATTGCTTCGTCATACACTTACTTTTTACCCCGGCCGGAAAAAACGGCAAGAGATGTGCCACCCGCGGAACATTCGCAGCGAAAAATCAATAAATTTATCAGGCAAACAATTGATGTCGAGTGCATTTGTGGCGTCCGCTTCGCAGCGCTGCGAATTTCTTGCGACCTGCTTATCATGGGCGATAAAGTGTGCCGGCCGGAACCCGCTGTTTGACTATCTGATTTGCTAAATTGACCGACTTATTTGATGCACCACGCGCGCTCCGATAGGGCATGATTCTTGCGCCTTTTTCAATTAGCCCTGTACCTGAAGAAAGAATTTTTTCCCGAAAGGAGTTGGCCATGGCGATCCTAAAAAAATTAAAAATGGTTCTCGATGAAGCCAAGGTTCCTTACGAAGTCTACAACCATGCGCTGGCCTACACCGCGCAGGAGATTGCCGCCAGACAGCATGTCTCAGGCAATGAATTGGCCAAGGTGGTCATGATCGAGGCCGATGACCAGTTGGTCATGGGCGTGATCCGAGGTAACGACAAGATCGCTCTCCACGTTGTCGAAGAGAGCCTCAACGTGAGACATGCCCGGTTGGCGACCGAAGATGAGTTCATCGCGCGCTTCCCGGAATGCGAGGTCGGCGCGATGCCGCCGTTCGGTCATTTATTCGGTTTAAGTGTTTATGTTGATCCGGCGTTGGCCAAAGACGAATATATTTATTTTAACGCCGGTAATCATGTCCAAACGGTGCGCCTGCGTTATAAAGATTTCGCCAGGCTGGTACAGCCCCAGGTAGTTCGTCTGGTCGGCGAACGCAGTAAGTTTGCCGCCTAGAGTCCAGTTGCGTGAGAAATGCCCAAGGCGCGGCGGCCGTGAGTAATAACTTCTCGGCCATCGCGCCTTTTTATTTAGAATTGTTCTGTCTGCCAAATTGACTGGGTCGGCGGCGAGCCTTGATTTGCTCGTGAATCGCCTGCACGGTCGTACTTCTTACCGTTGGTCTTCTCGAGGTGTTCGAGGGTTTGCACGAGCCGCTTGGGCGAGCCCCAATCGCTCCAATAGACTCCCAGCACCGGCAGGACCGCAATGGCGGCGGGATTGGCGCGGCTGACCTTTTCCAGAAAATCGCTAGAGAAATTCATCGGCGCGATTTTTTCGTAAAGCGATTCGACCGCTTTCTCTTCGGCTGGCGTGCCGAGGGTGTCGAAGATATCAAGAAATTGATAATAGGTTGCCGGACACAACCGTTGCATCAGCTCGAGTACGGTACGCGCTTTAAAAACCATGATCATAGTGTTCCATAGGCCGCCGGCGCTCACGAGTTGTTGCGCCAGTTGACAATCGGGCTTCTCGATGAAGCCGGCCGTCTGGCGCGTCCCCCAGAGAGTGAATTTGCCTTCACCGCAGCGCGGCAGGATGTAGCCGTATTCAACCTCCGGAGCATTGGGCTCCACCGCCAGCATGACGATTTGCGCTGAGTCGTGGGCGACCGCCTGGGCTGCCAGTGCAACATGTTCCATGAAGCGTTGTTCCTGGAGAATGAAATGATCGGACGGAAACAAAGCGATAATGGCGTGCGGGTCGCGTTTGCAAAGATATAAAAGCGGCAAGAGCACGCCGGGGCCGGTCTCCCTGTTGCGTGGCTGTACGATGATGGTGGCCGCGTCGCGCTTGGCCAGTTGGCGTTTCACTTCAGCATATTGCAAGTGGTGTTTGCCGACGATCGTCAAGATCTGATCGGAACGAATCAGGCGCTCGGCGCGACGGTAGGTCTGTTCGAGCATCGATAGATCGCCGGTGAAACGGATAAATTGTTTGGGTAGATTGTCACCCCGGGTCCGGCGAATATAGCTCTGCAAGCGTTTGCCATCACCTGCTGCTAGGACTAAACCCCAGAGGGAAGCGACGTCGGTGCGCGACATGAACATAAAGTTCTCCTGCGACTGCCGGACAGCTCGGGCATTGACGTTGTTGCGAAACTTTGTGGTTGCTAAACGGCAATTGTCATGCCGCTCTTGGCCGAAATATAAATTTGCAAACAGGGAACCTATTTTTTGCAGCTATAACATTCTCGAGTAGGGTAATTCGCAACGCTGACAAACGCCGCTTTCGTGCTGCAGCCAAAGCGCGGAAATTATTCAGTAACGGCATTTATAGCCAACGACAAGCTCTACTCCGGTCGGGCACAAGCTTTGCCTAATATGGGAATCGAGTCGTAAAGAATTGGCAAATTTGCTAAGGCGCTCAAGCTGCCAAGGAGGATTGCGATGAGTGAATTCAAGCGAGTACTTTGCCCGGTGGATTTATCAGCTTTCTCAATGGAGGGGCTGCGGCTGGCCGTCCAGCTGGCCAAAAGCAGCGAAGCGGTGTTGGACATTTTGCATGTCATTCACAATCCTTTCGACGAGCTGTACATGACCTCGATCACCGAGAGCGACCCGGCGATGATCGATGCCTACGCCGCGGAGCCGGCGCGCCGCGCCAAGATTGTCCGCGCTACCGAAGAGCACGCCGAGGTTCTGCTCAAACAGTTTTGCCATGACGCCGTGCGCGGAGTCGCCAAGGTGCACTATCACATCCGCCAGGGCGATCCCTTCGAAAACATTATCGATGCCAGCGAAGATTTCCTGACCGATCTCATCGTTTTGGCGACCCATGGGCGCACCGGCATCAAGCGCTTGGTGATCGGCAATGTCGCCGAGAAAGTCGTGCGCCACGCGCATTGCCCGGTGTTGACGGTTAAACCAAAGAGTGTCCATGGCGTTGCGGACGCCGCGGCCTAGCGGAGGTGGTCATGAGTGTCGCCAATGCCGCGGGAGAGCCGCTGTTCCGTATCCTCCATCCGTCTGATTTTTCGCGCTTGAGCCAGATCGCCTTCGCCCACGCGCTAAAAATCGCCCTGCTCGCCCATGCCGAGCTGGAGATTGTCCACGTCCAAGACCACAAACTGGGAAACGAAAAAGATGTCCACTGGACGGACTTCCCGGGCGTGCGAGCGACGCTGGCGCGCTGGAAGGTTGTGCCGCCGAGCGCGACCCGCGAAGATGTCGAAAAGACCGGATTGCGAGCGCGGAAGATACTCAACTCGGAACGTGACCCGTTAGAGTCGATGGTGCGTTACTGTGAAGAGCATCCGCCGGATTTACTTGTCCTGGCGACCCACCAAAGGGAAGGACTGGGCCGCTGGCTGCATCGGGCCGTCGCCGAACCGCTCGCCCGTCGCTCGCGTGCCATGACTTTGTTTGTACCCAGTCATGGCAAGGGTTTCGTCGCGCCGTCCGACGGCGCTGTGAAGCTCGAAAAGATTCTTATTCCAGTGGATCATGCACCCGACGGCCAAGCTGCCATAGAAGAAGCGTTCTTTCTCGCCGAAGGCTTGGGCTGCCGCGAGGTCGAGTTCAAGTTGCTCCATGTCGGCACCGGCCAGGGCATGCCGACGCTGTTCTTGCCGCACAATCCGGGCTATCGATGGACAGAGCGGCTGGTCAATGGCGAGGTTGTCGAAGTGATTGAAAGGGAAGCCGCGCTGTGGGAGCCGGATCTTATGGTTTTTACCACCGAGGGCCATCGCGACTTTCTCGATGCGCTCCGAGGTAGCACCACTGAGCGAGTGTTGCGCGCGGCGCACTGCCCGGTGCTCGCGGTGCCGGCGAAAGCCAGTTAGTGCCGCAACGGCAATCGCGACCTTAGGACAGGATTCACCGCGAAGTGTCCGTGAACTTGCGCTCCTCTAACAGAGTATGAAAATGCAGCTCCAGCACCGCATGGTTTTTCTCGCTGATGGGTCATGGCGGCCAAGGCGCATCCAGGCAGAGGGAGGCTTTCGCCGGTATGACGGAAGCCTCATCCTAAACCGTCGGAAGATTAAACAGCCGAACCCTTCGTGTCCTTGGTGCTGTTCTTGGTCAGATCGCAGTCTGTTGTCGGGCAGTAATTCTTTGCAGCCTACTAGGGGATAAATTCTAAGGCGATGGAAAAAGCGATCAGCAGTATGATCACCCACTCCAATATTTCCATGCGGCGATTGGAAGCTTGATCGGAAATCTTTTCGTAGATGCTTTCCAGCGTCTGCAACTTTCGCAAAATACTCGTGTCCCATTCGTCCAGATGAAAGCGCCGGTTTATCAATCGATAGACACGGGCGAGATACTGATCGCCCAAGAGCTTGAGCGTGTTATTGACGCCTTCGAAGAGAATCGCGTTGTCGACCTGGAGTTCGGCGACGCTGCGTAGATCGGCGCCGTAGTAACCCAACAGGCGCGGCAGGCTGATAGAGCGTTTCGAAAGCGTGTCGTAGGCTTGATCCAAGGCGCGGTCGAGTTTCTGGTCGAGATAGCGCATTTCCAATAACTCGACATTGGCGTACTCGAGAATCGCCAGAATGTCGTCACCCTCCCGATCGATGAGCAGCGCGGCGTTCCAATCAACGACGGTCAGATCTTCCAGTCCATAGGAGATCCGGGCGACGAAGGCGTCGGTCACTTCCTGCTCAGACAACAGGCGCCGTTCGGCGCGCAGTATTCGCGCGATGGCGTGACTATTGTCGGCGTGGAAACGATTAACATCGACAGGATCAGCAAATGACTCGATATGAAAGACAACGTAGTCCTCGACCACTGGCGAGAGTTCGGCTTGCGCGGCGGCACTGCCCATGACGACCAAAAGCTGGCCGACCCGCAGGCGCGAGTCGGCCAGTAACGGTTCGTTGTCATACAGTTCTTCGCTGAGCGTCAATAAATCGGCAAATGGCCCGGCGATATCAATCGTATAGGTGACTGCGACAGCGCCGAAATCGTAAAACTGCAGATCGACGCTCGGGCGCGTGGAGAAGCTCCCAAGCCTGAACGCTTCGGCGTCCTGAGTTAGGCGCAACGGCGCGGGTTGATAGACGAAATAGCTTGGCGCCGGCCGCTTGTGCCGCAACGTCGAGCGCTGGGTGGTTTCGCGGATGCGCGCGTCGGCGCTGTCCAGGTCGATGGCGCGCGCGGCGTCGTACGCAAAGGTGACGTAGCATCGGCCGTTGAGAATTTTGATTGCCGGCAGGATGTCGGTCGGAGCTGCAGTCACGACGTTATTTGTGTCAGCGTGAGACTTGGAAATC
>DASSGE010000678.1:0-3029 GCA_035693605.1 Binatia bacterium | reverse complement strand
AGCTGAACCGAGCTGCGCACTGGGCTCGCGCTATTGGCCGTCGCAACTTGGGGCTTCGGTGGTACCGGGGGCGTTGGCGCGACCCTGGCGGTAGGGGCGGCCGTGGCGGTACCACAAGTTTCTATATAGGTACCTCCGCTCCGAGAAGCCGTGCAGGTGGCTTGCTGACTGTCCGAGCCCTCGAAAGTGACAACGGCCATGGTGGCACAGGCTAATCGGCCCACCAAGGAGCATTCGGTTGAAGTCTGAGCATCGCTGGCGGACGCCGTCGTGATCGGAGTTCGCCAAGGCGTCTCGGCTGCACAAGCCGACAACAGCCATGTCACGGCAAATAATTGAATGGGGGCAATTAGCGACACCGGGAGTTTATGGCATCGCGAGAGTGGCGAAAGCATGAGGCTTTTATAGGAAGTTGAAGGCCCGGCGTCAAACCTGAAGATCGGCGCAATCCCGATAGCAGCCTTGGGCCGAATTATGGCAGGCGGGCGAGATCCAGCAAGATAAGGCCGTCGCGATTGTACACCGCGGCGCTTTGATGCAGTGCTGCGCTCATTAAATATTCCCGGCCTTTGATCTCCTCAAGGCGTTGACGAATTCGGCCGTTCCATGGCGCAAAATATTCAGGTCTGTGTTCAGTACCGGAAAAATCCTGCGTTTGGACGAGTAAGTGGGTGACGCCATAGGTTCGTTTCAATCGAAGAATCGGCGCTGCCTCGGTACTCAAGTAAGCATCAAACATGGCGTCCATTCGTTCGCGCATAGCTTTGAGGCAATCCAAGTAAAGCACCTGATGGACATCACCGGTAAGAAATACGTTACGCCGCGTGGCGTATTCCATCCTACTCAATTCACCAAGCGGCCAGCCTGCTATGACAGCATCGGTAGGCAGCGCAGCGACCGCATCAAATAATGGCTGCGTAGATTTTTTCACAATGGCTTCAGAAAAATCCACATTGCCCCTTCCCCCGAACATCAGCAGATAAACGACAACAATTCCCAGGAATACTGCACTGCGAATCTTGGGTTTTGCCTGTAGCTGACAGGAATTTGCCAAGAGCGCAAAAAGCGCCCAGGGAAATATCAGCGTAATTAAAAAGGGTAGAGTGAACATGAGATAACGAGTCGGAATAAAAAAATACGGCGCAAATAACCAAGCAAAAACGTGCAGCAAGATGCAACCGAGAAAAAATACGGCGATTCGAACAACTACAACACGGAGGTTTGACCCGAGCAGTGTGCGGGCCCCGCCTAAAATAACAATCAGGATCACACCGCCGGAAGCAGCGAGGACCGCGAGCGCATTTCGGCTGTCTAGGTTCTTATGTATGTTGAGCGATGTTAAAATGGGATCGCCGTGGCTGATTAGTGGGCCAGCGTAGTAGATCAGCGATTCGGTGCCGAATAGCTCAAAAGGTAGGCGGTCGTAGGGGCGGTAATTCCCCTCCGGTCCCGCTTCTGGATAAGTCGCGATATCTGCCGCCACCACGTGCCGTCCATACGGTCTGCTGGCCAGCGCCAGTGGAATTAAAGCCGCGATCGTTAAAACCCCTGTCACCGCCAAAGTTCCCAGTCGCCGAGAAATGCTCCAGCGCGACACCGCACCTGGACCGGCGAGTGGTTTCAGTAACAGCCAACATGCCAGAATGAAGCCGCCAAGCATCGCAACGATTGGGTACAACATCCCGCCGAGAACTACTATGGTCGCCAGTAACAGCGGTCGGTCTTGGATGAGAGAATAGAAAATTAGCGCAATCAATGGGTATGCGAACATGCGCGGAGCTCCGCCAATAAACCCCAACCCGAAAAAAATCCACGCTTCAATGCTGAAAACCATAACCGCGAAACTCACTGCCGGCCCGCCCAACAGCCAACCCATACGTCCGAGAACAATGAGAAAAAAACAGTAAACCAGATATGTCAGCGCTAATTGGAAATCACGCACATCGACCAATTTCGCGCCGATTGTGGTCACCCAGCGATATAAGAGAGGACATGTGACAGTTAAATAATATTCTTTTATGTAGGTTGTCGGGATGGGTTCCTTCGAATCGTATTTAAAATAGGATGGAATATATTGAACGGCATCGAAGGGAACGAAATATCGATGATGGGCGATTTTCCAATGATGCTCGATGCCCGGGCTGAAGAGAAGCCCGAGTGCCAATATCATCAAAGCTAGCTTCAACAAAGATCTACGGTTCAATCGATTCCCTTGCTCGCTGGCTACTTCACAATGTATCTTAATGTATCGTAAAGTTCGGAGATCAGGCAAGCAAAGCTCATGCATTTCGGATGGCGCTCGGGCTACTTCGAATCGTAATCGAGTCAGAAACCTCCTCGTAGGAGCGCCATCTACTAGTGGTCGGCAACGTTGGCGCGGTGGCGCCGACCATTAGTTGTTACAATTCCGCAAGACCTTGATTCGATCTGGGCAAAAATAAGAACGTGACTAAGGGGCAAAATTCTGTACTTCCTTCTGCAAGGGGCGCCGAACCTCTTGTTCTCTGGTTTAACCATCTTTGTGGTATGGTGACAGTTATTGTCATGTCGCTTGGCGTCGTTCTCGTTTATTTGTCCCCGCCGTATCCAAACACTGTGTTGATCGGTGCCGACTACCTCCAATTGCATTCGCGGCGGATGCAATTTGCGCGCGACGCCCTGCTATCATGGGATTTTTCTCTGCCGGCGTGGTATCCCCGCGAGCTTCTCGGTACTCCGTTCTGGTCCAATCTCCAGAATTTTCCATTCATACCGACGCGATTGTTGATTCTGCTGACAATGGATCCATTGGGGCCGTACTCCCATGGGGTCGCAGTGACGCTTTCCGCAGTGCTGGCGGCGTTATTTACCTATCTCTACTTACGTAAGATCGGATTGGGTTTGACGGCTTGCGCGGCGGCGGGTTGGACGTTTGCCTGCAGTGGTTTTTACGCTGCGCGCGTGGCGGCCGGACATTTGCCGCTCCTGGAAGCGTATCCGGCGCTTCCACTGCTGTTGTGGCTGATAGAGTCTTATATTCAACAGCACAG
>DASSGE010000677.1:0-16453 GCA_035693605.1 Binatia bacterium | reverse complement strand
CAAGTTGCATGGCTTTTTCAAAATAGCCCAACAGCAAATCCGCGCCGAGCGCGATCAGCGCCGCCGGCACGGCGCCGGCGAGAATGAGGATATTGTCGTTGGCGCGCAAGCCGCGGAAAATATAGCGACCCAAGCCGCCGGCGTCGATCGCCGCTGCGATGGTTGCCGTACCGACACAAATCACCGTAGCCACGCGCACGCCGGCGAGAATCACGCCAAGAGCGAGCGGCAATTCGACTTGAAAGAGCAATTGACGATCGGTCATACCCATGCCGCGGCCGGCGTCACGAATCGCCGGATCGACGTTACTTATGCCGGTGAAAGTGTTGCGGATAATTGGCAAGAGCGAATAAAGCACCAACGCGACGATCGCCGTGCGCGCACCGATACCGCCGACAATTTTGAATTCAAACAAGTAAATGTTGAGCGGGATAAGAAAGCCGAACAGCGCCAAACTAGGCACCGTCTGCATAATATTGGCGAAGCCGAGAATCGGTTTGCTCAGCCCCGGCCGTCGCGTCAGCAGTATGCCCAGCGGCACGCCGATCAGCACAGCGACTCCCGTGGACATGATCACCAAAAATAAATGCTCCACGACGAGTTCGACGAACTCGCGGCGATTCTGCGCGAAGAACTCGAACAGTGTCACACGGGTCTCCCCGTCGCTTGGCCATCGTTAAAGCACGCGGCGAAAGCGCGCGCCTCGGCATGGGTCGACTCGAGCAGATCGGCGGGAGCGCCGAGCAAGACCATTTCGCCGTCTTTGAGCAGACCGATGCGGTTACCGAGCACGAAGGCTTCGGCGATATCATGGGTGACAAACACCATGGTCTTGCCCAGTTCCTCCTGTAAATTTTTGAACTCCTGCTGGATATCGCGCCGGGTGATCGGATCGAGAGCACCGAAAGGTTCGTCCAAGAGAATCACCGGAGGATCGGCTGCCAATGCGCGCGCCACGCCAATGCGTTGGCGCTGCCCGCCGGAAAGCTCGCGTGGATAACGTTCAGCGAACCGATCGGGGTCGAGACCGACCAAGGTCAAAAGCTCTCGCGCCCGCAAACGAATCCGCTCCGGCTCCCAACCTTCGAGCCGCGGCACCACGCCAATGTTTTGTTCGATGGTCAGATGCGGAAACAAGCCGATCTCTTGGATGACATAACCAATGCGTCGACGCAGCTCGATCGGATCCCATTCCGAGGTCGGTTTGCCGTTGACGATGACCTGCCCCGCAGTGGGATCGATCAAACGATTGATCAATCTCATGGTCGTGGTCTTGCCCGAGCCGCTGCGCCCAAGCAATACCAGAGTCTCGCCGCGGGCGACCTGCAAGTTGAGATGAGCCAATAGCGTCCTACCGGTGGGTAGTGCGAAACTAACGTCGCGAAACTCAATGGCGATCTCGTCACGGTTCATACACTTGTCAATCTACTTCAACTCCGTATTTTCGTCATCCCAGTGGACACCGGGGTTCGTTCCACACGTTGAACTCGGATGCCGGTTGTCACCGGCGTGACGGATTTTCCGTGCTCATGTGAGCGGTACTCGACAATGCCGGACGCAAATAAAATCGAAGGTCGCATCCGCTGTCAATTTCTTTTATAGTCTCCCCGGCAATGAAACAAGAAAGATCACGAAGCATTTTCGCTCCAGATGAGATTTCACGATGGACGGCGGAGCCTGAGGGGATCTGGACGTTGCGCGGCGCCGACCTTGACTCGGTGCCGACATTGTCGATCTTGACGACTCTTTGGGACCAACCGCGCTGGCTCGAAGCCTATCATCTTTACGACTCTCAAGGCTCGGAACTCTTCGAAGAAATTTGCGCCCTGCCCGAATATTATCTCACCCGTACCGAAAACAGCATCCTCGAAGCACAGGCCGGAGCCATCATCGCCGCCGCGCCGGTTGAATGCATCGTCGAGCTCGGTGCCGGTTATAGCAAGAAGACTGTGCATTTACTCACCGAACAAGTGCGCCAGCGCGGCAGTTGCCACTTCGCGCCGATCGACGTCAGCGTCGCGGGTCTGCTCGCTTCGCAAGCGGCGGTGAGCAGAGATTTTCCGCAGATCAAGTTTCACGGCATCCATTCGCGCTACGAAGAGGGTTTCGCCGCCGTTGACAAGAACCTGCCGAAGTTATTCGTATTTCTCGGCAGCACCATCGGCAATTTTAACTCAACCGAGTTTCCGCGTTTCTTCCGCGCCCTAGCCGACGCCATGGGGCCCAATGATTATCTGCTCGTGGGAGCCGACCGGGTCAAAGACAAGAATATTTTGGAACCTGCCTACAACGACAGCCGCGGCATTACGGCGGCATTTATTTTGAACGTGTTCCAAAATATTAACCGCCTGCTCGGCAGCAACTTCGATCTCGATACGATGCGCTATCACTCCTGGTTCAATCCCGAATGGCAGCAAATCGAGATGTACGCGGTGGCGAAGGAAGACCAAACCATACGCTTTCCTAGCGCAAGAGCCCACTTCACTTGGAAGCGGCAGGAACGCATTCTGGTCGAGATCAGCCGCAAATTCGACCCCGACCGACTGCAAGAGCAATTGGGCTTCCTCGGCTTACAGCCGGTCGCCCACTATACCGACCTGAAAGAATGGTTTTCCGTACTCTTGTTGCGGAAATAAACTCAGAGAAACGGCCGCACCCGGAGCACCGGCGCCCCTTGAGGCAGATCCTGGAGCGCGATTGGACCGCGCAGCTGGCGCAACGCGGTCGTGAAATATTTCCCATGATATTTGCCCGCTTGAGCGTCGAAAGCGCGCGGTAAATTGATCCACGAGATCGCCGGGTTGATGTGGTGAATGCCGTGCAGATTGAAATTCAGCAGTAACCCCGCCAGCGGTTTGGCCAGATGGAGATTCTGGGCGAAAAACACATCACTCACCGGTGTCTCGTAATGATAGACATTGTCGAGGAACGAAATCAGTAAGCCACGCGCCGCCAGAGCGCCGAGCAAAAGCGGCCAATGGCTGCCATAGCAGTAGAACGCCAACGCCAGCAACATCAGCGTCGCCGCCCCGTCACGGCGAATTTCGCGCAAGGATTCCAGACCAAGCCAGTTTTGCATCAAAATTGCGCTGACAGCTTGCGCCGGGAGAAAACGGCTGCGAAATCGATCGAGCCAGTGGCGCGGCAAGAAAAAATAGATTGGACTGATCACTTCGACCAAGTACAAACCACCAAGGATCTGAAAATAGTATCCCGGTGCTGCAGCCGCTTTGCTGCTCTTGTCACAATCGTAATACTCCGTACCCTCCACCGGCATGCGGTTGAGCTTGTGATGCAACAGATGGCTCAGGCGCAGGATGCGAAACGGCGAGCCAAAGAGGATTGCTAACAACCTGCCAATGACGAGGTTTACCGTTTTATTTGAATGGAATATATCGTGAATCGCCTCGTGAATCAGACTCCAAAAAGGATTGGTCAAAACAACGATCGGTAAAAGCAGCCAAGCCCAGCGCAAGTCTCGCGGCAACAACCACAACGGCAAAACGAAGTACTGAAGCAAATTGACGCCGACGTAAAATATCGCCAGTGCGCCGTTAAGCGCTTCCGGCACCGGATTGCCGCGCTGCACGATAGCGTCTGCCTGCCGAACCATAATCAAAAAGTAAGATTCAAAGCTTGCTTTAAAGGCGACAAGCTCAAGAGTACGGTAATGCCGAAACCGACGATAAACACTCCGGAGACACGATGGACCAATGCTAAAAAGCGGTGGCTGATATTCAGCCGGAACAGCGTCAACCCGACGAACAACATCACCCACCATATCCCAGAGCCGATGAACACTCCCGTCGTCAAGAATGCCGCGGCTAGGTAGTGGCCGTGAAGACTCGGCACATGCCAACCCGCATAGATGGCGATAAACGACATAATCGTTACGGGATTGGAAAATGTCAGGAAAAACGTCGTCGCGTAGGCACCGAGTAAGCCATTGGTCGATATCGTCGGAACTTTTACTGCCGGCTCAGTGCGGTAAATCCGGTAGCCGAGAACACAAAGAAAAATCCCACCGACAAAACGCAGGAATATTTGGAATTCGAGAAGGAAATCGGAAATAAGCGAAATGCCCAAAGCTGCAATCCCCGCAGCAACAGCATCGGCACTGGCGACACCCAACCCAGACGCGAGCCCCGCCAAGGCACCGAGCATCAACGACCGATTGACGCATAACAGGCCTAACGGCCCCACCGGGACGGCGACAACCAAACCGATGACTACCCCTTGTATGACGTAAAAAACGGGCATGATACTTGATAAAAACTGCCGCGAGCTAACGGGCGCAACGAAAACTAATATTGTGATGGCCGCCGTGCGGATTGCGCGAAACCTGCCGTCCTCGATGCGTGGTAGTCAACTCCTCGGCTCGAACGTCATGACCACCGCCGCGGGTGCTGCGCACGACGTCTTTTCTCGGATCTTCCCTGCCGTCTTTTGCATTGTACGGATAAGGCTGATAGGCGCTGCTCACCCACTCCCAACCATTACCAGCCGCATCGAGGAGACCGTAAGGACTCGCGCCTTTGGGCAAGCTGCCGACCGGTTTAAGATCACTCCAACCGGCGCCGAAGTGCGCGCGCGTGCGATCCGGCGGTTCATTGCCCCAGGGATATTTTCTTGCGTCAGTACCGCGGGCGGCTTTTTCCCACTCCGCTTCCGTGGGCAAGCGCTTGCCTAGCCATCGGCAATGAGCGACGGCGCCGTACCAGGACGCTTCGACGACCGGATTATTTTCAAAACCAAGATCCGCCATCCACTTACCGTCGCGCCGATGCACCCGCGCATCATTGTCATCAATGTCGAAATACTTCTCACCCTGCGGCCCGGCGGGACCGACAGCGTTCAAGAACAAGGCAAATTGCCCGTTGGTCACTTTAGTCCGATCGATAAAAAACTCTGCCACGTCGACACGATGCTGCGGCCGTTCGTCATCCGGACCGTCACTGCTGCCCATAAGAAACGCGCCCGCTGGAATGCGGATCATCTCCCCGGCCTCTTTGGATTGGGCGAACAGCTCGACACTCGTCGCCAATGAGGGCGCCAGGACGCAGACAATTATCACCAACGGGAATCGCATCACTGCTGCAATCTTCTACTTTAATCCTACGCAAAGGTCATTGCGATGGCAAGATAATCACGCGCGCACAGGATTGACACCTCGCCGGTTCGGCGATATAGCTCCGTCAGAAAAAAAGATTGTTGATTTTTTCATCCAGATTTTTTCATACTTGAATGACCGGCCGTGTAATAGTCGGGGCCCACCGCATGACAATGCCGGCACGGATAAAGTCTTAAAACTGCCAAGGAGACAATTGCATGACTACCGTTGATAGTATTAAACCGGAAGATAAATTCGTTAATGTCGACGGACTAAAACTTCGCTATATCGAAGAAGGTTCGGGGCCATCGGTGCTGTTTCTGCATGGCGCGTCACTCGGCAGCTCGGCGGATGTGTTTCTGCGTAATCTCGGTCCTTTTGCCAAGGCTGGATTTCGCGCGGTTGCGTTTGACTACCCGGGTTTTGGCCTTTCCGACATACCCGCCAAGCAAAGCACGGCGCAGCAACGCAATTCAATTCCGAAATTCATCGATGCCGCGGGCCTGGGCAAAACCGCGCTGATCGCCCATTCACGCTCGGGCGGCTTCGCGATTCAGCTGGCATTGGAAGATCCCAACCGCTATTCGCACGTGATCATACTCGGCACCGGCTCGCTGCTGCCGCTGCAGACCGAAGCGCAGGTTGGCAGGTACGAAGCGGTGCAGGCGCGGGTCGACAAGGAGATGGCACAGAAGGAACCGACGCTGGAAGACGCGCGCAAACTTTTGCAGGCGGACACCTTCAACCACTCTCTGATTTCCGAGGAAGACGTCGCCCTGCGTCACCGCAGCATGATCGGCCGCAATTTCAAAGCGCATCAGGACCGGCAGAATCACGACGCTCCCGCCGGCGGCGGCGCGGCCAGCAAGCCATTATATGAGAGACTCACCGAGCTGAAGATGCCGCTATTAATGATATTCGGTCGCGAAGATCGTGCCCATGCCGGTGAACGCGCGGAACTGCTGAAAAAACAGCAACCCCAGATCAACCTCCATATTGTGAATGGCTGCAAGCACATGGTGCATTGGGATGCCTTCGATGACTTGATGCGCCTTGGCGTGCCATTTTTGAAGAGCTAGGGAGGAGCCCGGTTAGAGCCGGGAGATTCTCCAACGAGTCCTGATAGGGAACCTGCCCGACGCAAGACAACGCCTGGAATCCAGTGGTCTTTGATTGTCATGCCGGCGTTCGCCGGCATGACAACTTTAACTTTGTCTGAAACCTGCGGAGACTTCTCGAAGGGGCGAGGAAGCTCAATCATCCTCGAAGGGACCGGCCTATTAACGGCCGCGTTCTTGTTCCTCCAACGATGCTGTGCGAAATTAGCGCGGCATGATCCCCGCTAAAACTTTTGAGCGACGCGGCATCGTCGAAGGCTTCTTCGGTCCACCATGGTCGATGGCGCACCGGCGGCGGCTATTCGTATTCGGCGCGGCGCGGGGGATGAATACTTATCTCTATGCGCCTAAAGACGATCCGTATCATCGCAAGCTCTGGCGACGACCTTACCCCGCGTCGCAATGGCGCGAGCTCGTGCTGCTGATTAGAGCGGCGCATAGAACTCAAATTGACTTCGTCTACGGTTTTCATCCCGGCGAAGGCTTGTACTTTGGCGACGATCGCGCCGTCGGCACACTTCTCCGGAAAGCGCAGCGCTTTTACGACGCCGGTGTACGCACTTTCGCCGTTTTGTTCGACGATATTCCTTCACGCTTGAGCGATGCGCGCGACCGTCGCGCGTTCAAGGACAGTTTGGCACGCGCTGAAGGAACTTGGATGGCAAATATCATCGCCGCCCAGCCGGCGAGCTGGCGTGCTGTCGAGTGGTGGATTTGTCCTTCGTATTACAGCGAAGATGTTCTGCTCGAGCGGGTCTTCGGCCGATTCGAATCGCACTTTCTCGAAACCTTGGCGCAGTATCTGCCGCCAAACCTCCCCTGCTTCTGGACCGGACCGTCAGTCGTTTCAAAACACATCACACTCGCCCACGTGCGGCGCATCGCCAAGAAGATTAAGCGACCGCTGCTGCTATGGGACAACTATCCGGTCAACGACTTGTCGATGAGCGACGAACTTCATATCGGCCCGCTTACCGGACGCGACCGACGCTTGCCCGAATCTATTTTTGGCTATCTTAATAATCCACTGCTGCAGGAACAGTTGAGCTATTTGCCGTTAGCAACATGCTTCGACTACGCGCGGGCCCCGGCGAAATATAAAGCAGAATCGTCCTGGACGAAGATCGTTCGCCAGCGCTTCGGCACCGAGGGGTTGCCCCATTGGCGCGCGCTCAGGAGTTATGCTGAAGCGAGGACCGCCGCCAAAAAGGCTAAACGCCCGCTGCAACTAAGATCAGCCGAGACGCGCCGACTGCAGGCAGCATTCACTTATCTCGTGCGAAATCGCCGCCGGGCCTGGGTGAAAGAATTAGCACCGTGGCACGCCGCCATCGCGAAACTGGTCGCAGGTTTGTGATGCGCGGCGATATGCGTTAAATCAAATGTTATAAGTTTTTGATGAATTGCCTATTGGCTCATTGATGGATGATCTGTCACTGCGATGGAGTTGACTGTCTGGCTCTTCTGTTGTCCTTCCGAGCCCATGCGAGGAATGTTTCGTCACAGTGCCATTTAACATAGCTCAAAATTTACGGGTTCGTCAGTAAAGAAACTTTCGCGACACATGGCGACGATGATTTCCAGCTTGGCGTTAGAATCTTCCCCGATCATGAACGTGAGTGATCTGATCTCCGCCATGCGTGCCTTCCGCGGTCGTTTGCTCGATCTGGTCAGCGATCTCGACGATCAGCAGATGATCGGACCGCGCATGGCGATCGTCAATCCGCCGCTGTGGGAGATCGGCCATGTCGCCTGGTTCCAGGAATTTTGGGCACTGCGCCGCTTACGCGAAGCGCGCCCAATTCTGGAGCATGGCGACCGTTTGTATAATTCCACCGATGTCGCCCATGACACTCGATGGGAACTGCTGCTCCCAAGCCGCTCCGACACGTTATCGTATATGAACGAAGTGCTTGAGCGCTGCATCGATCGCATCGACGCCAGGACCGAACTTTCTCCCGATGAGTATTACTTTTATTGGTTAACGACGTTCCACGAAGCAATGCATAGCGAAGCCCTCGCCTACACGCGCCAGACCCTAGGCTATTCACCGCCGCAATTCGTCCAGCCCTTCGCCTTGGGTGAAAAGCTCGATCCGCGGGCTTGGCCAGGCGACGTCGCGATTCCCGGCGGAAATTTTCTCATCGGCGCATCCAAGAATGTGCCGTTCGTTTTTGACAACGAAAAATGGGCTCATGAAGTCGAAATAAGACCGTTTAGTATCGCTCGCGCGCCGGTCACCAATGGCGACTTTCTGGAATTCGTCGAGGAAGGCGGCTATCGCGAGCGCAAGTATTGGAGCGCCGAGGGTTGGCAATGGCTCGAATCCGGGGGTGCGCCGCAGTTGGAAAAATCGTTCGCCAAATTCTTCAATAAAAGCATCAATGAATTGGTGGAAGTCACCGCTTTCAAGGAAAGACTTTATCATCCGGTGTACTGGCGACCGCTCGATAATGGACGTTGGCAGCAGCGGATTTACGATCGCTATGTCTTGCTCGACGAAGACCTGCCGGTAGTGCATGTCAGCTGGTACGAGGCCGAGGCATTTTGCAATTGGGCCGGCCGGCGCTTACCGACTGAGGCTGAATGGGAATTGGCCGCCGCAGGAGAATCACCTCTTGGCAGCAAAAGCTTAAGTCAACGGCGGCGCCGCTATCCTTGGGGCGATCACCGAGCAGAACCGCAACACGCCAATCTCGACTGGGGCGTCGGCGGTCTCGTCGAAGTTGCCGCCCATCCGGCCGGCGACAGCGCCTTTGGCTGCCGCCAAATGATCGGCAACGTTTGGGAATGGACCGCCGATGACTTCCTGCCTTATCCTGGATTTAGCGCCGATCCTTACAAGCAATACTCGGAGCCGTGGTTTGGCACCCACAAAGTCTTGCGCGGCGGCTGTTGGGCAACCTCATCGCTGTTAATACACAACAGTTGGCGTAACTTTTACACACCTGACCGGCGCGATGTCTGGGCCGGCTTCCGTACCTGCGCCAAGTAGACTGCTCCGGTGAAAATCCAACTGGTCACGCCCGCGCCGCTGAAGATCAACAACGGCAACAAGATCACCGCGCTGCGCTGGGCAAGTATGTTTAAAAAACTGGGCCATCGCGTGCGCGTACGGCAAGTCTATGATGGCAAGCCTTGCGATGTGATGATTGCGCTCCACGCCTTGCGTAGCGCCGACTCGATCCGGCGCTTTCACGATACTCAACCGACCAAGCCGCTCATTGTCGTGCTCACCGGCACCGACGTTTACCGCGACATCCACGAAAGCAAGGAAGCTCAACAATCCCTTGAACTAGCAACGCGCATTGTCGCGCTGCAGAAAATGGCCTTACGCGAGCTGCCAACGAAGTTTCGCGCAAAAACTCAAGTGATTTATCAATCGGCGGTATCGCTTCGATTAAAAAATAATAATGCCAACCATCACTTTAACATCTGCGTTGTCGGCCATCTGCGCGAGGAGAAAGATCCTCTACGCACGGCGCTGGCCGTGCGCGATTTAGCGCCGGCTTCGCAAATCCAAGTGACTCATGTCGGAGAGGCGCTCGACAAAACGCTTGGCGCAAAAGCGCGCAGCGAAAGCTTGCGCAATCAGCGCTATCGTTGGATCGGCCAATTGTCGCACCGTAAAACCCGCGAGCTGGTAGCCCAGAGCCAGCTGGTTTGCATTACCTCACGAATGGAAGGCAGCTCAAACGTTCTCTCCGAAGCGCTCGCGTCTGGGGTGCCGGTGATCTGCTCGAAGATTCCCGGATTGGTCGGGACCTTGGGAAACAAGTTCTCCGGCTTCTATTCCGTCGGCGACACCGATAAGTTGCGGCGCCTACTTCAGCGGGTAGAGACCGATAAGAAATTTTACCGCGCGCTAAAACGCCAGTGTCGGAGGCTCGCCCCTATGGTCAAGCCGAAACGAGAGCTGGACGCCTGGCGTAAAATTCTCAAAGAAATCTCGCCCCGCTGATTCTCAGTCCGCTATGCTGCGCCGCTCTTGGATCCACGGCTTTACCCATGGCAGCAGCAAATATGCCGGCATCGAGAGTAGGAATGTAAGGGCAAAGTAATCGGCGAAACCGTACTTCTCAGCGCCGAGTCCGCTGATCGCGCCGATCAACCTGCCGGTGAGCGAAAACACCGAGGACAGAAAAGCGTACTGAACAGTGGCGTGCTCTTTTTGGCAAACGTTCATCAGGAAAGCCAGAAACGCCGCCGTGCCGAGCCCGCCGGAGAGCGATTCGAACATCGATGCGCCGTAAAGGCCGAAGCGGCCGAGGTTAAGCCATTCGACAAACGAATAGCCGAGATTCGATCCCGCCTGTAGCAGCCCAAGAAACCAAATCGCGTGAAAAATGCCATAGCGCGAGATAAACGCCCCGCCCATGAGCGCGCCGACGACGCTGAGCACAATACCAAACGTCGTCGGAAACATGCCGATCTGAAACATCAGATCTTCCTGCACCGGCCATATCGTCTTGCCGTAGTCCACCCAAAACGGTTTGACCATCGGACCGATGGCGAACTCGCCAAGTTTGTAGGTTAGCACAAACAAGATCAGAGGAATTACCTTCCAAGTGCCGGCCCAAGCCGTAAAGCCGGCAAGCCAATGTTGCTTGGCATCTAGTGGTAAGACCAACCGCGGAATGACTAGAGCGGTAAATCCGAGTAATGCAAACACCAAGGCGGCTAACAGAAATAAAGAATTCCACGCCAACACGCCCGCGAGAAACACACATCCGCCGCCGATCGCTACCAACGCCACGCGATACGCCGACGCGCGCACACCATTGGCAGCGCCCTCTTCGGCGCGATCGACCAAACCGACGGAATACGAATCGATTGCAATATCCTGTGTCGCTGAAAAAGTCGTCAGACCGAGGATCAACAACAGCACGATGAGACCAACGCCGGCGACGTTGACAAACGGTAGCGCGAACAGCACCGCAGCGATGCCAAGCATGCAGGCAAATACCCAATAACGCCGCTCGCCGAAGCGGTGCACCAAGGGCGACCAGAAGACTTTCAGCGAATACGGCAGCTCGAGCAGCCGTAGTCCGCCGATGGCGCGCAGCGATACACCGTTGATACGAAAATAGACCGGCAATACTTCCCATAGGATCGCCGCCGGCGATCCTTGAATGAAATAAAGCAAGGCAATCGTGCCGAGTTTCTTCCGCGCCGCCGGCGAACTGTCGCCGACGCCCAAACACTTCCACATCCACGCTGGCATTCTAGATGTTTATAAAGGCAATCTGGGGAACTTTCCAGTGCGCCCTATTTGCTAATCATGCGAATTGATGACGAGTAGCGAATGGAGCATACCGCCAATGTCTGACGCGCAACACTTTTGCCAACGTTGCGGCGCAATGCGACAGACTGCGCGCCGTAATAATTTCGATCGCGTTTACCGCCTTGCAGCGCTGCTAAATCTTGGTCATGCCGGCCTAGAAAAACTTCGGCACTCTTGGTAGGCGCTTGCTGCATTGAGTGGTTGGAATCGCCGAGCGCGGCACGGGTAAAACCGGCATTTGCTGCACCTCGGCATCATCGGAGCAACACAGTCTGTGGCAGGCACGAGGGCTAGGACCTCAGCGGAAAAAGGGCGGAGATCAATCATTCTGTACCGTCCAGTCGGACATTAGTCCGTTAATTCCCGACAGAAAAATCACTAATCGCTAAAAAAACTAGCTTGGATAATTTCTCGCTACGAACATTGCCCCTCTCATGCGCTGGTACGTGTCTTGCGGCTGTCAGTATTCATTATTGACATAGTTGAACGGGGAGGCTCTATGACAAAGCGAAAACGGCGCGCTTTGATTTGGGTAGCTTCTTTTACGGGCATTTTTGTTATTGCTTTCGCGGTTTTTGTCGCAAATCTGGATCAAAATAAGGCGAAGAAATACCTATCCGTGGGAGCGAGCAAGGCCACGGGGCGGCAATTGAATATTAATGGCGATCTGAAATTGCATTTGGGATGGATCTCCAAATTGAGCGCCAACGAAATTCAGTTTCAGAACGCCGGGTGGAGCAAATACCCGCAGATGGCCGAAGTGGGACTTCTCGAAATCGAGGTAGATGTCTGGCAGCTCGTGCGGAACTTCCGTGTGGTTCTCCCCACCGTCACTATTTCCCGCCCAAACGTGATTCTCGAAAAAAATGCTGAGGGCTCGGCAAACTGGGAGTTTCGCGCGGCGCCCGCAGTGACCGACCCCGTGGTACCGGAGAATCGCGGCAATTTTCCGGTCATCGAAAAACTCGTGATAAAAGACGGCACGCTACTGTTTGACAACCAGGAAAGCAAAACCCGGATTGAAATGAAGATCACTGAAGCAGAAGGCACGGGATTTCTAGAGACGCCGCTCACGCTCAAGGCCGAAGGCATATATCAGAAACTGCCCTTTACCCTTTCACTGGACGGCGGTTCTTATCAAAATCTACGGAGTTCAAAGGAGCCATATCCTGTGAAGATCAATCTCGCCGCCGGAAAGCTGAAAGCCAGCGTCGACGGTAATCTAACCGAGCCATTGGCGATGAAAGGGGAAGACGTCACGCTCGATATTCAAGGCGACGACATGGCCAAACTCTATCCGCTCATCCGGCTGGTATTTCCATCAACGCCGCCGTACCGTCTCAAAGGTCATTTAAGGCACGATGGGAAAGTCTGGTCATTCGCAAATTTTTCCGGACGGGTGGGCGATAGCGATCTGTCAGGAAACATTCGTGTGGACACTGCGCCGAAGCGCCCATTCATGAAGGCCGATCTCGTTTCCAAGTTGCTCGATTTTGACGACCTGGCCGGTTTCATCGGCGGCAAACCTGGAACCGGTCCTGGCGAGACGGCGTCACAGGAACAAAAAAGGCAGGCTGCCGCTAAGAAGGACGATCGAATATTTCCGGATCAACGTTACGATCTGGAGCGTTTGCGAGCCATGGATGCGGACGTTCGGCTCCGCGCGAAAAAAATCCTCGCGCCCAAACTACCCATCGACGACCTCAACGCTAGTCTGAAATTGACCGACGGAGTGTTGAGCTTCGCGCCGGCTACTTTCGGCGTCGCTGACGGCCGCATAGAAATCTACAGCACGTTCGATGGATCGAAAAGTCCCTCGAAAGTGAAAATCGACGCACGGCTTCGGCATCTCGATTTGAGACGATTTCTCGCTAATACATCCTTCGCACAAAAAACCCTCAGCCCTGTTGGAGGGCGAATCGTTCTGGCGGGGACCGGCCAATCCTTTCGTGAGCTCATGGCGACTGCCTCCGGCAATACCTTCTTGGCCATGTCGGGCGGAGAAATTAGCGAGTTGCTGATTCGCCTGGCCGGACTCGACGTTGCCAATGCTTTGGGCGTCGCCATCCGGGGCGACAAGCCCACCCCTGTTCGCTGTGCCTTATTAAATCTTCAGGGACAGAATGGACAGATGGGGGTTCGAACACTCGTCTTCGATACCGCCAATTCCGTCGTTTCCGGTGAGGGCAATATCGACCTCCGAGATGAGAAGGTCAACATTGTGGTGCTGCCGGTGCCCAAAGGTTTCAGCCCATTGAGCCTGCGTTCGTATCTCCGTGTGTCGGGAGGTTTTAAAAACATCTCCGTGTTTCCGGATCCGATCAAGACCGGAACGGATTCCCTGTTTAAGAAGCTCTTCAATGTTGTGACGATGCTCGTAATGACACCGTTCCAACCCAGAGACCTCGGCCAGGGAAAGGACGTGGACTGCGACGCCCTGATCGCCCAGGTACAGAACCAGGACCCAAACGGACTCGTGCTCAGGGACGTAATGAAACCGAGCGGTGAACAAATGGTTTCACGCAAGCGAAATTCGGCAGAACAACAGCCTGAAAAAATACCTGGATGAGTGACAAAAACTTGAACAAAACTTCCGCGCTGGAGATTGTTCTCGCGAACGACTCAGAATATTTTTGCGCCGACCTTATGGTTTGCTCCAGCTAAGGCCTGGTCGAGCGGCGCCCGTTGCGATTCCGTCATTGCGTTCGACCAATCTCGTCGAGACGCTCTTTAAGAGCAAGCCTATTGAGCGTCTCGAACGGCAAGTTGATGAACAGCGATATGCGCCGGTAAAGCTCCGTGTAAGCCGTGAGAAAAGCTATTCGCATCTCTTCGTCGCTGCCTTGAACCGCCGCCGGATCCGTCACTCCCCAATGCGCCGTCATCGGTTGACCCGGCCAGACTGGACAAGGCTCCGCAGCTGCCTGATCACATACCGTGAAAACAAAATGCAGGAACGGCGCACCGGGTTTGAAGAATTCGTTCCAATCCTTGCTGCGCAGACCTTCGGCCGACAGGCGATTCTTCGCCAGCAGTTCCAGCACCAGCGGATTTACCCTTCCCGTCGGATGGCTTCCGGCGCTATAGGCTTTGAATTTATTTTTACCGATAGAATTAAGGATCGACTCGGCCAGGATGCTGCGCGCCGAGTTGCCGGTACACAGGAACAGTACGTTCAGAATTTCCTGCTTCATGGAGGTCCCCTAGCCGCAGCATGCGCTGGT
The DNA here is from genome assembly GCA_035693605.1 of Binatia bacterium. Taxonomy (GTDB): domain Bacteria; phylum Desulfobacterota; class Binatia; order UBA9968; family UBA9968; genus DP-20. The sequence continues at coordinate 1,717 of DASSGE010000677.1, read as the reverse complement.
TTTGCTCGCGGCAGAAGCAGCAACCGGCGCGGGATTACAACAGGGGCGTTCCCGCGCGCGGCCCGCGTCACCGTAAACGGGAATTGTCTCCAGGGTGTGGAAAGTCTCCCACGCGATCCCCTGTGGATCGGCCGTCCAGTATTTATCGGAGCGGGTGTAGCAACAGTCCGAGTTCGGCTGGTCGAGCGCGGCAATCTCGGCAGCGGCGACTTGCTTACGCAACGCGGTCAGTTCCTCGTCCGAGTCAACCTGAATGCCGAGATGATCGATGCCCGGCGCGCTGCCGCGTTTTGAAATCGCGAAATTGATCCGCGGGTCGTCCAACATCCATTTCGCATAGTCGGGCTTGACCACCGTCGGCGCGGCGCCGAACACCGTCGAGTAAAACTGAATGCAGGCGTCGAGATCATCGACGGCCACGTGCACGTGAAAACGTTTCATAGTTACCTCCTTTTGGCTTTTGATTTTGCTTTAGCAGGGACGCAACAACTTTCCAGGGCGGTCTCCACGACCGTCAAACATTTCTGCGGCATGCCCTGACAGCAATTCTGCGTGAGAAAAGTCATCAGCTGCGCCATTTGTTCGAAATCGACACGGTAGAAGATAAACTGGCGCTCGTGACGAGAGATCACCAACCCGGCGCGCGCAAGCTCCTTTAAATGGAAAGACAATGTCGCGCCGGGCACTTTCAGCTGCTCGCCAATCCCGCCCGCGGGCACACCATCAGGCCCTGCTTCCACCAGCAGTCTAAAAATACCGAGCCGGGTTTCTTGCGCCAACGCGGCTAACTTCGCCACCGCCGTCTTTATTTCCATATTTCCACTATCATCGAAATAATAATGCAGTCAATAGCGCTATCTAGCGGGCACTCGATGAAGTCGCCACTGTGCAAGCGAGCTCGACTCCCGAAGCCATCGTAAGAATTACTCCGCGCCTCGAGCTTCACGGAAAGTAAAGAATTTAACCCGGTCTTAACCGGTGTTTAATCCAAGCGCGCCAAGCTCGCCGTCAAATTTGGCAAAGGAGAACTCTATGGAAAAATTAGACATGGGAACGGTCATTCACGAGGCGATTTCACGATTCAGCCAGAATCGGACCGGCGACAAGCCCGCGGTGTTTGTAACCCTCGCGCCCGCCATGACCCAAATCCCGTGGAAAAACCACACGGCGGGAGAATTCGTGCGCCGGTTTATCTACGAGACCCTTCTAACCAGCGATCCCGACACACCAATCGAAGTTTCGCTGCGGCGCAGAAGCTGTCTCAACGATCTCAATGACTTCATCGGCATCAGACCGAGCTATTGGATTCAACTCCGCGTCACCGGCCGCGGCATTCACGTCGGTGGGAAATTGATTGACGAACTCTTCGGCGAGCTCGGCTTTCGACTCGAAGAGTGGATCGGCGTCCAAGGATCGGATACCCGACTGGGGATTTTCACCACCATAGACGCACCCAAGCTGACGATGTTCTTCTGCCTCGAGTAGGTGCGGCACAAGCTGAAATGCGACCTCTTACTGCCCGTCGATGAGGAAAGGCCAGCGCCCGCTGCACCGGCACATGTGCCGGAAAGCGATGCTGCCCAGATTTAACCGGCTGTTCTTCGCCTAGTCATCCAACGCTAACACGCCGACCTTAAGCTCTCTCGCATGCGATAAAAAAAGGAGAACTTATGAAACACTTAAACAAAATTTTGCTGCCCACCGATCTGTCGGAACA
>DASSGE010000676.1:0-3664 GCA_035693605.1 Binatia bacterium | reverse complement strand
GATCGACCGCGCCAGCGGAGCGATTATCGGTCTTAACGCATCGCAACGCGTCGAAGTAAACGCCAAAGCGCAGCCGGGCGCCAAGCACGTGATCGCTGTCTTGGCGGTCAACGGCCCGCTCGCCGTGCCGCGCGGCGGCGTGTTCATGCGTTACGCGACGCTCGCGTTCGAACAGTCGGATCGTGGTTAATGCCCGTCTCGGCAAGGGTCGAAGTCCCTCGCGTTCTGGTGAAGCGAAGATTGAGGCGTGTCGGCGCAGGTCGGAATTCGATTCGCTGGCGCCCAAAAGGACAGACGATCCCGCCTGCGCCGAAACGAGAACGCAAAAATCGGCTTCCCGCGATGAATTCGCAAAGCGTTTCGTAACGGCAAAATCGTTCAGTGGTGGTTCAATGCCGTTGGCGCCTGGAGATTTCCGCCGGCTCGATGGGCCTTCTGCCATATCTGCAATAGTTCCACGGTATCGCCGTTGGATAATTCCATTTCGTTTCGATATGAGAGATAAATGTTTGGCAATCGACGAGAGTCGCAATTCATGAGACTTGAATCTGGAGGTTTTCCGAATGGCCGTTAGACGAGGGGCGGACTATATCAAGGCGCTGCGCGACGGCCGGGAAGTTTGGCACGCCGGCAAACGTATCGCTGATGTAACCACCCATTCGGGTTTTACCGGATCGATCAAGACGCTGGCCGATATGTACGATAAGCAACACACGGCCGAATATCGCGACCTCATGACCGTGCTCTACGAAGGCGAGAGGATATCGTACAGTTATCTGCCGCCGAAAAATCATGAGGAGCTGTTGCTCAAACGGCGCAATATCGAGTTTTGGGCGCAGCAGACCTTAGGTCAGATGGGGCGCTATCCGGAGTTCGTCGCCGAATTGATTGTCGGATTATTGGACTGGTCGCATCATATCGAAAAAACCAACAAGCAATGGGCCGACAATGCCCGCGCCTATCATCGCTATGTCAGCCGCAACGATCTGTGCTTGACCCATGCGCTCACGGATCAGTATTACGATCGCACCAAGCCGGTGGGAAGGCAGGAAGATCCCGATTTGATTTTGCACATCGTCGGTGAGACCAAGGAAGGTCCGGTGGTGCGCGGCCTGCGCACCTTGGCGACCCTGGCGCCGATTTCCGACGAGGTGATCGTTTATCCGAACCGGCCGCGGGAGCCGGACGAGCATGACTACGCCATCGCGTTTGCGATCCCGATGAACACCAAGGGGTTAAAAATTCTTTGCCGGGATCTTTACGCCGAGCATGCCGATCCGGAGCGCCAGCCGCTGACGACGCGCTTTGACGAAGTCGATGCGGCGTTGATCTTCGACGATGTGGTCGTGCCGTGGGAGCGGGTGTTTGTTTACAAAGATCCGCAGCTGCTGTCAGGAATTATGTACATTCACACCTGGGGTCAGTACTCGACGATGCTGCGCTTGGTGACTAAACTCGAAGCTTTTCTCGGCGTCGCCCAGCTGCTCACCAAGTACGCCAAACGCAACATGCTGCCGCCGTCGCAGATTTTGCTCTCGAGCATGATTCAAGACATCGAGATTCTGCGCTCGTGCATTCAAGTCGGTGAGTCGCGCGGCTATCGGGCCGAAGGCGGCACCTGGGCGCCGCTATTGAGCGCGGCCTACCGGGTGCACAGCATCGAAGCGTCGGACCGCGCCGAGCGGACCATGGAAGGATTGCTGACGAGCACGCTGATGTTGAGCGGCGGCGCGTCGGATTTGAACAATGCCGATATCGGGCCGTTCGTCGAGCGTTACTTCCGGGGCGGCGCGCCGGAGACCAAAGCGCATCTGCGCTTGATGGCGGTGGCGGCGGACATGGTCATGACGCCGTTCGGCAAACGCAGTCAGCTCTACGAGCGCCTGCAAAGCGGCGAAGTCGATCGAATGCGCCAACGGCTCTACGGTCAGTATCAAGATCCGGCACCGGCCGAGCGCATGATGCAATTCGTCAAATCGATGGACAAAGATTAAACGTCGGAGCGCATGTGAAATTTAAAAGCTATGAAACCGAGTAAAGCGAAAAAAGTTCGACGAATCGTCGTGCGCAACTCGCCAATCCATGGCCGCGGCGTATTCGCCCTGCGGCCGATCCCCAAAGGTACGCGGATCATCGAGTACAAAGGCAAGCTGATTACAGATAAAGAAGCCGACCGGCGTTTTGGCCGGCTGCATGAAAATTCGTCGCACACCATGCTGTTCTCGGTCGACGACGGCTTGGTCATCGATGCCACGCGCCGGGGCAATTCGGCGCGCTGGATCAATCACTCGTGCTCGCCTAACTGTGAGATCGAAGAGGAAAATCATCGGGTATTCATCGAGGCGCGCCGCGATATCCGTCCGGGAGAGGAGCTGGTCTACGATTACAACCTGCAGATCGGCGAAAAACACACGAAGAAAGCCAAAAAAGATCATGCCTGCCTGTGCGGCGCCAAGCATTGCCGCGGTACGATGCTCGGCGAAGACGAATGAGTTAAGTAAGCGGAGCTCGCCTGTTGCTCTCCCAACTTGATATTCCTTCGTGCAGTTCTGGTGAAATTGAATTTGTCTTGCAGCCCAGCATCGGTCGATACGCCCAGCCCATTCCTACGCAATGAAGATTACCGTCATCGACGATTATCAGGACGCGTTCCGGCGGATGTCCTCGTTTCCCAAGCTTGCCGGGCATGAAATCAAAATTTTCAACGACACTTTAAAGGAACCTGCGCGCCTCGCTGAGCGGCTGCATGACGCGGAATGTGTGGTTTTGACGCAACAGCGTTCATGGTTCCGTCGGCCGTTGATTGAGGCGTTGCCCAATTTACGACTCATCAGCCAGACTGGGCGCGTTACCGCGCATATCGATCTTAAAGCTTGTAGCGAGCATGGTGTAATGGTTTGCGCCGGCGGCAAAGGCCGGCCGCATTCGACGGCGGAATTGGCCTGGGCGTTGATACTCGCAGCCCTGCGTCACGTGCCCGAAGAAGTTACCGGGCTGCGTCAGGGACGCTGGCAGTCGACCCTCGGCGCCGATATTTTCGGCAAGTCATTGGGCATTTATGCGCTCGGCGGCATCGGCTCGATTGTCGCCAATATTGGCCGGGCTTTTGGCGCGCGGGTGCTTTGCTGGGGTCGCAGCGCTTCGTTGGAGCGGGCGCGGTCGGCTGGTTACGAGGTTGCCGCCAGCCGCGAAGAGTTTTTTGCCGAGTCGGATATTCTCAGTCTGCATCTGCCGATGGTGCGCGAGACCCGCGGTATCGTCACGCGGGCCGATCTCGCGCGCATGAAGCCGACGGCGCTGCTGGTCAATACAAGCCGGTCGAAGTTGATCGAAGCCAACGCCTTGGTTGAAGCCTTGCAGGCCGGGCGGCCGGGATTTGCCGCCGTCGACGTCTATGACGACGAGCCGATCGTTGACGCGGATCACCCGCTGCTCAAGCTCGACAACGCTATCTGCACGCCCCATTTAGGTTTCGTTACCGCCGAAACCTATGAAATTCACTACCGCTTAGCGGTGGAACAAATCTTGGCCTACGTTGCCGGCCAGCCGATTCATGTTGCCAATCCGGAAGTATTACAGCGCCGTTAGCATGGTTCAGCTGCTGTGAAAATCAGCCGCAAGACAAGACCGCGGGCTTGATCTAGAGTTTGCTGGGATCTGGGAA
>DASSGE010000675.1:0-3740 GCA_035693605.1 Binatia bacterium | reverse complement strand
CACACATGGTCGGTCGGGTTTGAACCGCTGGTTGCTGGGGAGCGTGGCGGAGAAAGTTTTACGCGCGACGACGAATCCAATGTTGCTCGTCAGAGCCGACCATGGAGATCAAACCAACCACGTAGCAAGCTTGACATCGATTATCGTTCCGTTGGACGGGTCGGAGATGGCAGAAGCGGTTCTGCCCACCGTCATACGGATCTCCAAGAAACTTCGCCTCGAAGTGTTCCTGGTTCGTGTTTACAGCAACCCGTATAGCGGATTTACCAGCGGCGGCGGTCAATATGCTGTCAATATCGATGCATTGATGAAAGATATCCGTGACCAAGCGCGCAATTATCTCGAAGCCAAAATGGCGGAGTTGAGAAAGCGCGGTATTGAGCAGATTTCGTATCTCCTCCAAGAAGGGATTGCGGCCGACGAAATCGTCGCTACCGCAGAGCAAGCGCCGGAGAGCTTGATTGTCATGTGCTCGCACGGCCGGTCGGGTGTGCAACGTTGGGTATTGGGTAGCGTGGCGGAAACGGTGGTGCGGCATGCGGATAAGCCGGTGCTGGTCATACGTCTAACTATTCCCGGCAACGGATGATTGGCCTGAGAAGTCGCAATCCGTGAATTATTTTTCGGCGAGCCGATCTAGGGTTTGCTAAGGTGTGCCGAGGAGTGTCCCACATGGCTGATACCCACCGGCCGATAATCAAACTTAAGTTGAGTCCGATCTAACAATCGCGATTCTGTCGATGAAAATCGCTGTTGATAGCGACCGGATAAGCAATAGTCTGCAGAGGATTGTCGGTGAAAGGAGTCCCTTTCGCGGTATCCGGCACTTGGCCGAGGTTGAGGAGTTCATAAAGGCTGAGTTAGCAAGCTATGGTCTCGCCGTCGAAAGTGATTCCTTCGGTTACGCTGGCGAAGACTTTCACAATATTGTTGCACGCTTGGGCAAGCCGACAAACGATCCGACGATTGTTCTCGGAGCACATTTCGATAGTGTGGTCGACACGCCCGGCGCAGATGACAACGGCAGCGGCGTGGCAGTCTTGTTGGAAGCGGCGCGGCTGCTCTCGCAGCTTAACTTAGCAACACCCATTCTCTTTTGTGCCTTTAATCTCGAAGAGCTCAACATGATCGGCAGCACAGCGTTCGCCCGAAAGCTCAAGGCCGCTGAGATGAAAATCCGGGCGATGATTTCCCTGGAAATGGTCGGCTATACGGACTCGCGGCCCGGCAGCCAGAAACTACCTCTGGGGCTCGGCCGCTTCTACCCTGATCGAGGCGACTTCATCGCCGTGGTCGGCAATTGGCAGTCCAACGTCCTGCTGAATAAGTTTGCTGGCGGAATGCGTGAGGTCTCGTCGCTGCAGGTGGAGACGCTGTCCGTTCCCGGTAAAGGCGCGCTGATCCCGGCAGTGCGTTTGAGCGATCATGCGCCATTTTGGGACCTGGGATATCCGGCGTTAATGATTACGGACACCGCATTTTATCGCAATCCTCACTACCATGGCGCCACCGATACGATCGCAACGCTCGATCTCGAGTTCATTGCGAAAGTTTGCGCAGGTGTGGTTCACGGGGTGACGGGGCTGGAAAGGGTCGGATAAATCCCGGCATCAATAAAGCGATTTTGGTTGTAGCCGGCCTCGAAAGCGCCGGCTCTCTATATTCTGCCAAGCATAGTCGCCACCGGTCACCCGCGCGCTTACCGGATCATTTTCAGCACTGTGAATCAAAGGGCAGTAGCGCTAATGCCAATTCATAGCGGATAAGACTTTTGTACCGACACAAGGGCGAGCTTTGTAGGATCGTGATTCGCCGCTGCTGGCCGTGCGATCAAGCGCGATATGGCACAAATTGAATAAGACTTACTACGTATCGTCTATTTTGCTTCGATGACCTGGGCAAAGCCGGCGATGGTCACTGAGGTTTCGAAATGGCCACCAGCGATTCTTGGTAACGGTGGCGAAGGCGTAAATGTAAACGGCAAGCGTCCTTTGGGGACTATTTCTTGGGTTAGGGTATAAAACGTCGAGGTTCCCGGATCGACCTTTCCCGGTTTCATCTCATCGTCCCATAACCAAGTGTAGCGCACGAACAGTTGCACATCTCGCAATCGGTTGGCCGAGCGGTTCACGACCTCGCCGGAAACCACACCGTCGCGAACTGTAAGTTTTTCGATGATAGCGATCTTTTCGAGCTCGGTGGTGGATTTGACCGCCTGTGAAAAAGCGGTCTGCGCGATCGCCACGACGACCAGTGCGACGGTAAGTAAAGAAACAAGCAAGTGCCGATGAAATCTGAGCCGGTGAATCATTATCCTCGTTTCCTTTCTTGTCAGTATGAGTTCCGATCAAACAGACTCTTTGCCAACAGCGGGTGGCGCGTTGGCGATTCGTGATGCCGGACCCGCGCTTGCAAGCTTACCTGAGCTGCAGGCGGAACAGGTACTCAGTCAGGGCCAGGATCCGGGTGCGGACGTACGCTTCGGCATCATAAGGTACGTCCATATACGATTCCCGGGCTTTGGCTAAATAGTCTAGGCCCCAGATTGGCATCTCACTTGGACCGTGAGCTGTAAAGCTTTGCCTGCCATCGATGACTTCCTGAACCCACAGGAACGGAAACATGCCGTTGTTCCGTTGCGAAAGCGTCGTCAAGTCGGCAACCTTGGTGTTGAGTAATCCAGCGTAAGGTCCGTCGCCCTTGCCTGCTTTGCCGTGGCAGATGGCGCATTTCGAATCGTATTCATGTTTGCCGAAATCGAATTTTCCCGGCAATGATTTGTCCACGCTGTCAACGACTTTGACGGAACCGCCGATGATTGTCAGGGCCAGCATTAAGCCTGCAAAGCTGATCGCTCTCATCTCAAGCCTCCCTTAGGCCGGCGCAGCTTCTATCAAGCAAGCCCTGCACTAGACCCTGATTTGGCTCGACGAAAGGTCTATTTCGCGTAGCTCTCCGCGGCGCCGGTTCCGCCGTCTGGACCATTTGTTGGGTATTTCCCTCCGGCACGTCGTGATATTTTGCTCGTTGATAGTACTCAAGACATTCGTTTTCCCGTCCGCGCACGATCCTCTCGCCAATGAGCTGGCCGCGCTGGCTGGTGATCACGGTGCACTGTCGTTCTCCGTCCAGCCCGTCGTAGTAGAGTATAACCCAATCTTTGGTCTTCCCCATTTGGTGGGCATGCGCGGTATTTGAAAACATCGCCGTGTAGTGTCGCTCGCCTCTGTTTGTGTGGAGGATCGGCAACCACGCTTCACGCCAGGTATTGAAGCGGCGCGGTGCAATGGTCGGCAATGCGCCGATTGCCGCCTTGCTACGATACTCGCGGTCAACGTCTAAGATTTCAGCGATGGCGGCGTCCAAGTTCTTCTGCACGGGTCGGATGGGGCGCACACGACCGAGCCGTGCGGCGAGGGTATCGATGATTCCGGCGACTCTTTTAACTCCGATTCCGGTGATCGCTTTTAATTTTCCGTCATGTGCGGCCGCCTCAAGCTGTTCCAACGTAGTAATGCCGAGTTCGCGGTGTAGTCGCGCAGCCAGACTTTTGCCAATGCCTGGGACTGAAGCAAGTAATGCATCCGAGTCACTCTTGCCGCGTAGCCGATCCAACATGGGCAGTCTCCCGGTAATCAATAGTGTTGCGATCGAACGCGCCAGCCGCTCACCAATGCCGGGTAATCTGCGCAATCCTGGTTCACCCTCTTGCCGGAGAATTTCTTCGGCGGGGCGAGTGA
>DASSGE010000674.1:0-2372 GCA_035693605.1 Binatia bacterium | reverse complement strand
ACAAGGCAACGCGGCAAAGGAGAAAGTCGCACAAGGCGCATCTCGGCTTTGAATTATTGAAGATTCATCGTCGCTGCCCAACTAGAACAACCCAATGGTCAAAACCTGCACCCAGGCCGTTGCCGCTGCGCCAGTACACTTAAGGCTGACAGCCGCGCCGTCGGTTGATACTTCTGCGGTCGACTCACCGATTGATGCCGCGATACCACTATGGAAAACCTCGGCGATAGATTCACTCTTTTCACTCAGCCCGGTTGAAGCAGTTGCCTAAGAACGAAAGAGTTTCTTTCGAAAAAAGGCATCGACTTCATGGCGCTCGATATCTTGAACGATCCAACGGCGCTAGCGCGATTGGCCAGGCTTGGCGTGCGCACCGTACCGGTTTTGGCCAGCGGAGATCAATTCATCTATTGCCAGAACCTGGAAGATGTCGCCGAGTTCGTCGGCTTGCAAGGCAGCGGGCATACACCGCTCCCGCCAACTGCATTGATGACGAAATGGATCATCGTGCTGCGCGCGGCGCAGCGCTATATTCGTCAACTCCCCGGCGACCGGCTGGCCGAGCGTGCGATCGATAATCGCGATCGCTCACTGCGACTCTTGAGCCACCACATTTTTCGCGTAGCCGAAGCCTTCCTCGAAACCGCCATTGACGGTGTCGAATACCGGACCAACAATGCCAACATCCCGCCCGAAGACGGAACCTGCACGACCGGGGAGAAAATTGCGGCCTACGGCGACGGCGTTGTTGCGCGGCTTGAGAAGTGGTGGAGCCAACTCGAGGACAAATCCTGCCAGGGACCGGTGAAAACCTTCTATGGCACGCCGCCGATGCACCAGCTTTTCGAGCGCTCGACCTGGCACTCCGCGCAGCACACGCGCCAGCTGATGGCCGTGCTCGAGCGCTTCGCGATCGAGCCCCAGGGGCGGCTCATGGCTGAAGATCTCGCCGGTCTGCCTCTGCCGGAAGGCGTGTGGGAATGACCAAGAGACGTTGCTTTCGTTTATCACGATGATCAAAACGCGGCGCACTCGCAAGCAAACCACCAAAAGCGTTTTTGCCACGAAGGACACGAAGAGCACGAAGTTCGGAAATTTAATTATCTGAACCATTCGTGCTCTTCGTGGTGAACCAAACAAACCGAACGTGGCATTTCTCCACATAGAAGCTGAATAACGGTTTAACAAAGGAACCACCGGGGAGGGTTGGATGGGACTGACGCAAGAAGTTGCCCACTTTGTCGCGCGGACACGCTACCGGGATATTCCCAAAGAGGTCGTTCAACTGACGCGTGGATTCATCCTCGACGGACTCGGCGTCGCCTTGGCTGGTTCGACTGACGAGTGCTCGCGCATCGTTCAAGCGCAAATCCGCCAAATGAACGGCAAGGGCGAGTCGTCGATTGTCGGCACCGGACTCGCAGCGCCGGCAGCGAAAGCGGCTCTGGCCAACGGCGTGGCCGGCCATGCGATGGATTACGACGACACCCAGCTGTCAACGTCAAAGGAAGCGGTTTACGGTCTCTTGACGCATCCGACCACGCCTGTACTCGCTGCCGTGTTGGCTATCGGTGAGAAAGAAAAAATCAGCGGCGCGGAATTGGTTTTGGCCTATCTCTTGGGCGTCGAAGTCGAGTGCCGCATCGCCGATGCGATCAACCCACGCCACTATCAAGATGGTTTTCACTCCACTGCGACCATGGGCGGTATCGGCGCTGCCATGGCGGTGGGCAAAATGCTCCGGCTCAAGGAAGGAGACCTGATTCGCACCTTGGGCATTGCCGCCAGCATGGCGTCGGGCTTGCGCGAAAACTTCGGCACCATGACCAAGCCGCTGCATGCCGGACGCGCTGCCGAGAACGGCGTGACCGCCGCCTTATTGGCGCGCGACGGCTTCACGGCGGCGGCGAATATTCTCGAAGCCCGCCGCGGCTTTTTCAACGCCATGGCCGGCGGTTGCGATGAGAGCAAGATCACGGGGCGGCTCGGCTCGCCATACTTCATCAAGGAACCGGGAATTTCCATCAAGCCTTATCCGTCCGGCTCACTCTCACACCCCGCGCAAGATTTGATTCTCGACCTGGTCAAACAGCATGATCTCGGCGCGGCCGATATCGATCACGTCGACGTCGGCACCAACTCCAACGTGCCCAACGCGCTGATCTATCCGATGCCCAAGACTGCCTTGGAAGGAAAGTTCAGCATTCCGTTCTGCATGGCGATCGCTGTCTTAGAGCGCAAGGCCGGCATCGCGCAGTTCCAAGACCGCAAAGTGCGCGACAAAAAAGTCGTCGCATTGATGAAGCGGGTGACGCTCTCTGTCGACGACGAGCTTGAGAAGCTCGGCTACGATCAGGTGCGTTCGCGGATTC
>DASSGE010000673.1:0-5504 GCA_035693605.1 Binatia bacterium | reverse complement strand
CGGATCGATATTCGGTAGATCGTTGGGGTCGGCGCTTTGAAGCGTGAGTTTGCCGCGGTTGGTCTGCTCCAGGAGATTGCACGAGAAGCCAAGCATGTCGCCGATCCCCGAGAGACTGATCGCTTCGCGGGGAATGATGTGGAAATTGAGATACTCGCGGGCCGGGTCGGTTTTGAAATAGAGCTTTAAGCTCGACCGGCCGCGCATGAGCGGCTTGGTGTTCACCGGGTTGGTTTTGAAGGTCATCGTCAGCATCGGGTGGTCTTGATAATTTTCGCCAATGCCGGCCATATCGTGGACCACGGGGATTCCATGCTGCTGCAACTGCGCGCTCGGGCCGACGCCCGACAGCATCAGGATCTGCGGCGAGTGGTAGACGCCGGCGCTGAGCACCACGTTGTCCGCGGTAACAGTGTGCTCCTGGCCACCTTTGCGATAGCGCGCGCCGGTGATACGCTTGCCGTTCACCACGAGAGACGCGACCGGCGCTTCGTCGATGATCGTCAAATTGCTTCGCAGGCGCGCCGGATCGAGATACATCACCGTTGCCGACTGGCGTTTGCCGTCCTTACTGTTGCGCGCCACGGGGGCCACGCCGTAGGGATTGGGGATGTTTTGGTCCAAGAAGCGCGGGATGCCGAGCTTCTCTAACGTTTCGAGTAAAGCCTTTTCTTGTTCGCCGAGCTCGACGTCAAACAAGTGCTTACGCTTGATGTAGATGGGCCCCGAGTTGCCGTGGATCGCGTCGTTGGGAAAATCCTGATCGGCTTCCATGCGGCGAAGTACCGGCAAGACTTTTTCCCACGACCATTCGGGATTGCCCTGGTTCGCCCACGTGTCGAGATCAGCCTTGATCGGCCGTGGGATCGCCATCATGTTCACCGACGATCCTCCGCCGGTAATACGTCCCGCCAACGAATAGAATTCACTACCGTCATAATTGCGTTTGGTCGGGTACATCTGAATGTACGGGCTTTCGAGTAATACGTAGGTCGTCTTCTCGGCATCGGCGACGGTATCGGGAATCGGCTGCGGATCCGGCCCGGCTTCGAGCAAAAAGACTTTGCGTTTCGGCTCTTCAGAAAGCCGCGACGCCAGTACGCAACCCGCTGAACCACCGCCGATTACAATGACGTCGTAATGATCAGACATGGGCGTTCCTAAGGATTGATCGGTTCAAGCTTCAAATCGCTTCGTAAGGGCGCTCGGTTCAAGAAGTGCGAGCTTTACATTCAAATAGGCGGCACACCAGCAAATGCGAAGTGGACTATTCATCCCCGTTAAAATCCAACATACCCTGAAACTCCAGTCCTTCGATCTCCTGCAGCGTTCTGCCGGCGATCCCCTGGAGATCGCCGTACATGCCGACAGTGGCCTGCATGACGCGGTCGATTTGTTCTTCGCGCTTGGCCCATTGGCGGGTGATGGCTTTCTTTTCGATATCTAAATCTTTCTTCATGGAGGAGAAGGCTTCAACAATCGCTTGAACTCTTTGGCGGAAGCGTGGTCCGGTAAGATAACCGTAAACCATTTCCATTTTGGTCTGTTGGCCTTCAGAAGCTTGGCGCAGGCAAGCAACTTCGATTAATGTTTGGCGCAAGGCCATCGCCACCGGCAGGGCGACTTTGGGATCGGCCACCCAAACCTCGCCAGTGAAACCAAAAGTCTCTATATCTTTTGGCAGCGCCTGACTGATGATCACGGCGATCTCGGCTTTGGCGGCGCGCTGGTCTTCGCGCAGCTTGGCCAGCCAGCCGTCGCTCCAATTTTTCGTCCGCTTGGATTCCCACAAGATCGTGCCGCACAGTTGATTGGTCGGGCCGACGACCCGCTGCAAAACATCGCCGCCGAATTCGCCTTTGGGCACCGGTAATATCGAATCACGGGGGAATTTCGCTGTCAGCAACGCTTCCAGTTCGAGTTCCTGAACTTCTCCTTGAAGCTGCTGGGAACCTTGTTCGGCGCGCCGTTTCAAATCCTCGATCTGCCTTTGCATCGCCGTGATGGTCTGGTCTTTCTCCATCACCTTAAACTTGAGCTCTTCTTCGGCTTCTTTCTTGGCTTTTTCGCGTTCGCTGGAGAGATCGGCTTGAACGCGCTTGGCGATGGTGAGTTCCAGTTCTCGCTTGGCGTCATCCAATTCGCGCTGCTTGACGATCAGTTCGGCCTGGGCCTGCTGCGCTTCGGCGAGTTTGGCATCCCGCTGTTTCAATACTTCCTGAAGGGTGCTGATCTCTTTGGCTTTTTGATTAAGGTCATTGCCAAATACCATTTTGACTTTTTGCTGCTCTTCGGCGGCGATGCGGACCCGCTCCTGTTGCAGCTTCGCGGCGATCTGTTGGTCGAGTGTGGCTTTTGCCTTCTCGATGGATTCAGCGCGCTCGCTAAGCAACTGCTCGCGCTTGGCCATATCGGCATCTTTTTGTGCCAGCCGTTGCTCGAACTGTCGCTTTATGTCGGCGAGCAGCGGCGCGGCAAGGGATTCCGTCAATTTGATTTCAGTGTTGCACTTCGGACATATGACTGTGGGTTCGGTCATGGAAACTCCCGGGAACATGATCGTGATTCATGATCGTATTCTTTTCGGATGAGACTAACGAAATCACGTGAAAGTGCAAAGGACGCGGAAAAATTGGCGTGTGGCAGCAATAGGGGCTGATGGCGTGTTGGCAAGGCTGGCAAATCTTAGTTTAGTCATTTCATCGTGATTTTTTGCCGTCGCCGATCGCCTGATTGATCAGTTCCTCCACCGGTTTCATGTTCATCCAATTTGGGTTCCACATTTCCAGATACTTGGCGCCATCTCGGCGGCGCATCAGTGGGTTCACATCGTTTTTAGGAATGTCGATGCGCAGGGAATCAACACTGCCGGCGTTTTCGGCGTCGCGTTGGAGGGCGATCTGGCCTTCGCGGGAGAGCAGCCAGTTTATAAGAATTTTTGCTGCATTGGGATGGGCGGGCTTATCCATCAGTAGATAAGCGCCGCCGATGGCATCCAGCCCCGGCGTTTCTTTCCAGTTGCTTGTGTCGAGAACCTGTACCGATAAGCCCTGGTTTTTGGCATTGAGCGTGTCGTCAGATTGGCTGAAGAGGTAAAGCGCGAAGCGTCTTTGCGCCAGCCAGTCGGTAGCTTGACGATAATCGCGTGAATAGGTGATATCCATTTCGCTCAGCAACCGGCGCAAATATTGTGGGCCGAGCTCGGGATGATGATACAGAAAGCGCGCGCCATTGCGCCCTTCACCGGTTTTGGGATCGGTGGCGACGATTTTGCCCTTCCACTTAGGATTCAAAACATCGGTGAAAGATTTGAAGTCGCCCGGGCTCGCCAGCGCGGAATGAAAACTCGCGAAGCGTTCGTAAATGCTGCCGGCTGGCACGATCAAATATTTGCCTTCCGGATCGGAATAGTGGTGTTTGTTTTGCCACCATTTCGACTGATCTTTCACTTCGGGGATGATCAAAGCCGAGTCAATCGGCTGAAGCACCTTTGAACGATAAAACGTGTGAGCCGAGGTTAGGCCGAAACGCACCACGTCGCCGAGGTACTTGCCGGCGCGGCGTTCGGCCATGATGCGCGACACCAGCTGTGTGCAGGAAAGCGAGACGCTGATCAACTTAATCTTGGGGAAGCTTTTCTGAAACTCTTTCAAGTAATCGTGGCTACCGCAGCCTGAGTAAACTACCTGGCCTTCTTGCTCGGCGGCTTTGAGAGTGCGGTCCCATTCGGCTTGCCAGCTTTCTTGAGCGTGGGCAGGTCGCACGGATCCGAAGGATAGGAAAAGTAGAACGAATAGCCACTGTTTGATCATGGTAGGGTTACGCATCTCGCAGCCGTTGGGTAAAATCCTTTACATCCACGAACGCGCGAAGGACACGAAGGTTTCGCAAGAACTACTCCGAATTTGGTGATCTTTGTGTCCTTCGTGATGAGAACAATTCAGAAGTCTCACGTAGTTTGGAGCCGGAAAAACTCTACGGCATTGCCGCAGACCATGCGATATCGTTCTTCTTCCGGCACGCCGGCGAAGTTTTTGTCGATAATCTTGAGGGAGTCGGGCCAGTCGGATTCTTGATGGGGGAAATCGGAGCCCCACATGACTTTGTCGACGCCGATTTTGTCGCGCAGCTCGACACCGACGCGATCGAATTGAAAACCCCACAGACAATGCTCGCGGATGTAATCGCTTGGCGGCCTCGCCAGCGGCTTGAATCCCAGCAAACGCTCGGCCCAGCGGTGATGGCGGTCGTAGCGCACATCGGCGCCTTGCAGGAAGAACGGAATCCAGCCGATCTGATTCTCGGCGAAGAATATGCGCAGCGTCGGGAAGCGGTCGAACAGACCCGACAACACCCACTGCACCGCCGGGATCGAGCCGTTGCCGCGCTGCGGACCGAAGCGGCCGACCTGATCGACCAGATCGTGCGAAAGTTTTTCCATGATCTCTTCGGACTCTTTGGGGTACTTGAACAGCGGTCCTTTGCGCTCGCCGGTGCGGTCGAGGTCGACGTGGACGCTGACCGGCATCTTGAGTTCGAGCGCGCGCGCCCAAAACGGGTCGTCGGCTTCTGACGCGTAGGCGTTGCCGCTCGGATGGCCTTGCAGCAGAACGGTTTTTAGTCCGGCCGCGGCACAGAACTGCAACTCATCGATGACGTCCGCCAGTTGACAGCCCAGCGGTAAGATGCCGACGCCGATCAAACGTTGTGGATCGGTGGCGCAGTATTCTTCGGCAAGCCAGCCGTTGTACGCACGCACGATGGCTCTATATGCATGGTCATCTTCCACGCGGCGCCAAAACTTGGGTCCGCCCTGCTGCGATGGAAACAAGACCTCGGCATCGATGCCGTCGCGGTCCTGTTCGCCGAGGCGTTGCGCCGAACTGCCAGTGCCGGGCGTCCCTTCATAGCGGCCGTCGAAGGGGACGTATGCGTCGCGTCCTTTGCCGCCGTAGAGGTCGGCAGCCGCGGCAGGGCGTTTGATTTTATCGCCGATCATCCACATGTCGCCGGCGTTGGGTTGGCGCACTAAACGTGGTACGTGATCACGATACTTGACTGGCACGCGGTCGAGCCAATGTTTCGAGTCGATTTCTAAATGCGAATCGCCGGAGATATAACGGTACTGCATGATTGTGACTGTTACCTCGAGGGCGATACTAGCCAAATCGCCGGCATCTGCCAAGGGCGCAGCGCGGTCTAGAATCCACTGGACAATTTGAAGCTTTCTACGATAGACGTAACTGGCGTGTAAGCGGCCAGTGACGATCGTAGCCGCGTATTCTGAGCGAAGTCAGGACCTTTAATCCGCAGGAGCCAGTGTGAAATCGTCTCGGTGGAATCTAATTTGCATTTCTCTGGCCTTGTGGATGTTCTTGAACGTGAGCGTGGCAACTGCTCAGACACCGACCCAGAAACTAAGTGTTAGCATGTCGAGCACCGGTATGCCGTCAATCCGCAAATATGTTCAAGAGTCGCCCCATTGGCTGCGCCGGTTGTTGCGT
>DASSGE010000672.1:0-2890 GCA_035693605.1 Binatia bacterium | reverse complement strand
CCGAAGGTCTCGCGGCAAGTGAATAAACCGATATCGCTATAAACGCCGGCAGTCCTGACGTTGTAATTTCCCGTCGCCAAGTGGCAGTAGCGGCGAATGCCGTCGGCCTCTTGGCGTACCACCAAACAAACTTTGCAGTGCGTTTTGTAACCAACCAAGCCATAAACCACATGAGCGCCGACTTCTTCCAGCGCGCGCGCCCAGGTAATATTGGCTTCCTCATCGAAGCGCGCTTGTAACTCGACGAGCACCGAAACTTCTTTGCCTGCTTCGGCGGCTCGCGCCAACGCTTGGGCAATCGGCGACGTCGGGCTGACACGATAGAACGTCATCTTGATTGCCAGCACCTTGGGGTCCTTGGCCGCCTCTTCGACAAATTTCACCACGGCATCGAATGATTGATAAGGATGAAACGCCAGAACATCGCCGTTGCGAATCGCGCTCCAGATATCGGGCGCGCGCTCGAACGCCGGCACCGGCAATGGCGCCTGAGGGCGATCTTTGAGTCGCGGCAGGTTCACGGCAGAGTATAATTGAAACAAATCAGTAAATGCGGTGAACCCTTTGCCGGGATAAAGATCTTCGCGCGTGAGCTCTAGCTCCTCAACCAATTGATTGACAATCTCCACCGGGAGATCCGGGTCATATTGCAGCCGCACCGCATCGCCCATGCGCCGTTCGCGAATGCCTTTTTCGATGGTCATCATGAGGTCTTCGTCGCGCCGGCGTGAAACCAGGAAATCGGCGTCCCGGGTCACTCGGATGGCATGACAGGAGACAATCTCAAAACCGTGATAAAGCCGCGGCAAATAATGATGTAAGGTATCTTCCAACAGCATGAAGGCATGCTGCCCGTCGCGGGCCGGCAGAGAGATGAAACGCGGCGCCACCTGAGTCGGAATATGCACGATCGAGAGGTCGGTATGCGGCAGACGCGATGCGAGCATTGGCTGCAACGCGACGACCAGACCGAGCGAACGATTGGCCAGATACGGAAACGGATGGGCCGGATCGATCGCCAGAGGCGTAACGATTGGATACAACTTACGCAGAAAGAATTCTTCGAGAAATCGCTCCTGCTCGGCGCTCATTTCTTCGGGACGCACCAGATGAATCCCTTCCGCGCTCAGTTGCGGCATGATGGTGTTGAGGAAACATAAATGTTGTTCAGCGGCCAATTCATGCACTCGCGCCGATATCGCCGACAACGCTTCTGCCGGCGTGAGACCGTCTGGATCGCAGCTGTTATCGCCCTCGAACACCATGGCTTTGAGCCGGGCGACCCGCACCATAAAGAATTCATCGAGATTGGAACTGAAGATCGCGAGAAATTTCACTCGCTCCAAAAGCGGCACGGTTTCATCCTTAGCTTCTTCGAGCACGCGCCGGTTGAACTCCAGCCATGACAATTCACGATTGATATAGGTGTTCGCATCCATAGCGATTCGCTCCCATGCCCATTCGCGAGGGGCCGCCAAAAAGCTGAGATTTGACGCTTGCTCGCAGAGTCTGATTTTAACAAGCGAACCTCTTGTTACAACTGTGCAAACATTGCATTAAGTCGCACTCAAAAACATCACGTTGTCGGTCGGCAAGTCCGAACATAGCGTTAATCCGGTGTGACGGCGCGGCGAAACGGAAGCAGCCACGGGTTAGCCCGATCATGGCAAGCGCAACTCTTTTTGCACCTCGCGCAAAACCGACAAATCGCGCACCTGTGAGAGCGGGATCGGCTTGTCGGTGCGCACGGTTGCTTTGCGTGACTCGACGGCGAATTCGTAAGTCTTGTCAACGGTGCCGCCGTCGAGACTGAACGACGGCAAAATCGAATCATAGGAGTCGCGCGCGACATCGGCGCTTTGGCTCAGCCACTTGCTCATGATCGTGATCGTATCGTCGCGCCGTTCGTGCATGGTGCGCAAACCGCGCAGTACCGCGCGCAACACTTTCTTGGTTTCCTCTCGGTGCGTCTTCAAACGCCCGTCCGTTGCCGCCACGGCCGAAATCGGACTGCCGATCTTCAAGTCCTTGGGCCCGCCGAGAATATTGTAGCCCTCGCGCACCAAGCGCACCGGCCCTGGAGGCACGGTGCAGATGGCGTCGACCAAGCCTTTGCGCAGCATTTCCGTGCGCACCGGCTCGTCGCCCCCGAGGGTAATGAACTGAACGTCTTTCGTATCAATGCCCTTGGCCTGGAGAATCGCTTCGGCCGCCAGCTGGTCCGAGCCGCCGATGCGCTGCGAACCGATGCGCTTCCCGCGCAAATCCGCGATGGTCTTGATCTCAGGACGGGCAACGATACTGTGCAGCGGCTTGTCCGTCAGTACAGCGAGGATTTTGAATGGCAGTCCGGCCATGGCGCTGCCGATAATATTGCCAAAGCTAAGCGTATATTGAACTTCGCCGCTCAGGAGCGCCGGTACGGTCACTTGGCTGCGCATTTGAATCAGCAACGGCTCGAGATTTTCGTCCTTGAAAAAGCCTTTCACGACGGCGATCTGCGCCGGCAGGAAAGCGTAGCTGCGGCTGCTGTAAGAGATGATAACTTTATCGGCCCCAAGCGCTGGCGTCGACAAGAGCAGCGCGAATACGAGAACGACAGGATTCAATCGGTGTTTCATGGTTTTCCTAACAGAAGTTGAATAGTGCTAAAATCCACTTCCAGCTCGAACAGATTTGCCAGCTCACCGCCGGGCTCATGAAACGGCAGTTCACCCAGACAAGGCACTCCGGTCAAACCCAGCAACACTTCGCGATTGGTTTGCGCCGCCAGAGAAAACTCATGGGTTATTCCATTCAAAATATAGCCGAGCAAGGTCAATCCCTTGCAACTTGCGTGTTCCAGGGTGAGTAACAGGTGATTGATAACGCCGAGCTTATTTGCCGCGAC
>DASSGE010000671.1:0-2274 GCA_035693605.1 Binatia bacterium | reverse complement strand
TTCAAGCATGAAAATCTCCTGGTGCCGCCAACTATGGCGGCTGATGCTCATTATCGCATCTAGCGATAAGCGTCAACTGAATTTGCCGCAAAACTTGATTTTACCGGGTGTGTTTACTGACTGAGAATTCGTTTCAGCGCGGTCGCGACTTCCGGCGGTTGATGAACCACATCTCTAGCGAGATTTTGCAGCTCCTCGCCGAACACCGGCCGAGCTTCCCAGTTTCGCTTGGCGATGTCTTCCTGGAACTCGGCATCGGCAAAGGTTTTGGCCCAGGCATCGCGCAACTGCTTCAGTCGCTCGGCGGCCAATCCTGGCGAGGTTACCACCGGCATCGAGCCGAAACCCCACAGACCCAAATAGGTATGCACTAATTGGCGCTTGATATCGGCGATTTTGTATTGATCCATTAATTCAAAAATCGTCGGCGCGTCAGCGGCTTTGGGGTGGCGCTGCTTTTCGGTTTGCAGCCAAATGCGCACGAAGCCTTTTTTGTACCAGGTAATGAATGGCTCGCGGCCGAAGAACCCGTCGGTGGTGATGGCGCGGCACTGCACCTCGTTTCTTTCCATCGCCAGATCTTGATCGGCGCCGCCGGGATAACCGCTGATCACTCTGAATTTGAAGCCGAAGGCGTCGTCGAGTAAACGCGGAATATCATAGCCGGTGCTGCCCACGCCGGTAGCCGAGCAGCGCGGCGGGTCGTTAGTCTGGCGCAGTTGGTCGAGAGTCTTCACCGGTGTGTCGCTGCGCATAAACAGCACATGGCCGGCGCGATACGGTGTCCCGATCCATCCGAACTTCGACCAGTCGAATTGCACTTCCTTGCGGCCGGTGATCTGCGCCATGATCAACGCGCCGCCGAGCGTGCCGAGCGTCAAGCCGTCCGGCTTGGTCATGTTGTAGATATGATTAGCCGCGATCATAGAGCCGGCGCCCGGCATATTCTGCACAAGAAAGTTGGGATTGCCGGGAAGATGCTTGCCCATGAAGCGCGCATAGGTGCGCGACCACTGGTCGTGATTGTCACCGGGTTGGTAGCCGACGATGAACCTCAAGGTTTTGCCCTGATAATAGGGCGTCTGCTGGGCAGACGCCGGTTCAAGGTTCAAAGGGTGCAAAAGTCCAAGAACGGACAGGAACAAGAATCCAAAAACGTTGAACGATTGAACCTTTGAACTTTTGAACGAAATGACTTTCATAGTTGGCCTCGCCGCGAATCGATTATTTCGACAATAGTTTTTTCAGCCAATCGATGACTTCGGGCGGCTGGCTGGTCACTTCTTTTGCCAGCGCCTGCAGTTCTTCGCCGTAGACCGGTTCGACGCTCCAACCGCGCTTGCTGATCTCCTCGAGAAAGTCCGGGTCTTTCAATGTCTTGGCGTAAGCATCGCGCAGCATATGGGCGCGCTCGGTTGATAGTCCCGGCGATGAGACGATCGGCCGGGAACCAAAGCGGCCGCTGCTCAGATAGACGCTCGCCAGACGCTGTCGTTCCGGGGGAATTTTGTATCGATCCATCAGCTCGTAGATGGTCGGCGTGTCAGGTAGCTTGGGGTGGCGCTGCCGTTCGGTTTGCAGCAGCACGCGCACGAAGTTTTTCTTGACCCAGGTGAAATAGGGTTCGCGCCCAAAAAAGGCTTCGATTGTAAATGCCCGGCAGTGCACCTCGCCCCGTTCCATGGCGAGATCCTGGTCGGCACCGCCGGGATAGCCGCTGATGACTTTGAATTTCAGGCCCAGGACATCCTCGAGCAGCCGCGGTAGATCGTAACCGGCGCTGCCTAATCCGGTAGCCGAACACTTGGGTGGATCGTTGGTCGTGCGCAGGTCGTCCAAGGTCTTGTACGGCGCGTCGGTGCGCATGTAGACCAGCAGGCCGGCAGGTTCCGGCGTGCCGATCCAGGTGAACTTGTTCCAGTCGAATCTGACTTCCGCGCGCCCGATTAACTGATTGAAATAAAGCGCGCCGCCGACAGTGGCGAGGGTGAGCCCGTCGGGCTTGGTGAGATTGAAGACATGATTGGCTGCGATCATGCCGCCGGCGCCCGGCATGTTCTGCACGACGAATGTCGGATTGCCCGGCAAATACTTGCCCATGTAGCGCGTGTACATGCGCGCCCACAGATCATGGGTGTCGCCCGGCTGATAACCGACAATCACGCGGATGGTTTTACCTTGATAGTAAGGCGTCTGCTGCGCAGACGCCCGTTCAAGGTTCAATGGGTTCAGAAGTTCAAGGATCAGAAAGAGAAATCCCAAAAGTATCCGATT